>NC_014108.1 GCF_000025565.1 Enterobacter cloacae subsp. cloacae ATCC 13047 | reverse complement strand
CGCGCTTCCACCGTTCGCTTCTGGCGAACTCCAGGGAAGTGGTGCGGCCATGAGCGCCGGTGTATGTCTGCGGGGCTTGCTGAAGGTCAACGGCG
Source organism: Enterobacter cloacae subsp. cloacae ATCC 13047 (assembly GCF_000025565.1). Classification (NCBI taxonomy): domain Bacteria; kingdom Pseudomonadati; phylum Pseudomonadota; class Gammaproteobacteria; order Enterobacterales; family Enterobacteriaceae; genus Enterobacter; species Enterobacter cloacae. The sequence continues at coordinate 84,558 of NC_014108.1, read as the reverse complement.
GTCTTACATGGGGGATGGCTCCCTGCGGGAACCCTCCCCCATCCGGCAGGGTATCGGGGGGAGAGCCGTCAAGGATAAAAATCGGAACCCTGAAGGGACCCCCGATTTTTTCCTGGACGGTGCAGCAGCTGCGCGGGGACGTGGCAAAAAAATAAATTCACAATATGTAAATATTGCTGGATGAACCGGGCCGGATTTACTATAATAACTAACAGAAACAGGGCATTACGCCCAAACGGACACCCGCCGTAATCCGGGAGGAGTAAATTGAATGACTAGTCAGACTTTCGATCCAAAAACCGTCATTGTCCAAGTCGGCCAGGTGGTTTACACAGGGCTTTACGGCCTGGGAAATGGTGTTGTTTCCGCTATCTATGGTGAGCAAAGCCCTGCAACCTCACGGGTCCATTTTGGCGGCGTTATGGTATCCGGTGGTAAGGCTGAATTCGATATTTTGTTTGAGAGTGGGTCAGAAACTAAGCGCTTGCCGGAATGCATTTTACGGGGCGTTCAATGGCGCATCTTTGACGAAGTGAAAAGCCACGAGGAAATTGAACGTATACGCGAAGTGGTTATAGCTACTCAGAAAAAGGCAGCAGAGGATAAAGCCGAAGCAGATGCAGCATATGCTTTGAAAAAAGTGCAATTAACCGGCGATCCGAAATACAGCGGGTTAGAAAAAATTGGCAGTAGTTCACGATCTCATGCTGCCGTAGTGGCAAAGAACATGCGGACTGAGCTTAAGGCCGCGTATCCGGGTACAAAGTTTTCAGTCCGTAAAACAGGCTATGACTCGATATCTGTTAAATGGATTGATGGCCCAACTAAAGATCAGGTACAGGATATCATCGGTAAATATAAAACCGGTCATTATGATATGTATGCAGATATTCATGAAAGCAACAGCACACCTTTCACTGACATTTACGGCGGCGTTGACTATTTACATTATTCAAGAGATTACTCTGAAGAACTCACGCAGAAAGCTATTGATAATGTCAGGAAAAAGTATGGTCAGGAAATTGTGCCAGAGAGCTGCACCGTCGCGGCGTATATCAGCGGTGATCTTTGGAAAGTTAGCCGCGACTTTTTCTTTAATCATGGCGTAGATGGGGAGATCGGCAAGGAACTAAGAGAATTACAGGGCTAATGTGATAGGGGCCGGGCTGCTGTAACAGCCCGGCAATGCAACAAAATAGCGGAGAGGCTACTATGTCACAAAGCGATTATAGCCGCATAGCGGAACAGTTGAAAAGTGGTAAACAGACTAAACTACCAGCCATGAAGGTTAGCGACTTAAAGGAAATTTTATGGTGGTTGGATTTTCTTCAGGGTCGCCCTTTATAAAGCGTTTTCGGGAAATTCACGCAAACAATTAAATTTACATTTTGTAAATATCCCTAGCTGATGAATATATTATGTTATATAATACTTCACAGATTAAAGGCACATAGCCAAACGGACACCCGCCGTTATTCGGGAGGAAATAAACATAAATGAATGAGCAAACTTTAGCTATTATCGCGTTATATCCAAATCTAAAAGAAGGTGTAACTGTTGCACCTGATGTTGTTGCTCATGGTAGCGCGAGAGTTGAAATAAGAGAAAAAGGACATTTACACTGGCGAGCGTTCGATTTTGAACCTGGCTTTTATGAAGCTCTGGAGAAAAATCTAAAATACGTTTCAAAATAAATTAAAAGCAGGCTTTAAGCCTGCTTTTTTTTATGCCTGTTGCTGGGTGTTTACACCAGTTCTGTCAGTATGTTCTGGTGTTTCTTTAACTTCAGCCAGGCGCTTGTCTATAGTCTTGATAGCATCCTTAATAACCTTAATGAAATCGTCTGTCATATCAATTGATAGATCTGTACGCTCTAGCAGCTCCTTCTTTTGGTTAAACTCGTCAATTAGTTCTGCCGGGGCCGTAAACTGAAAACGTTTATTCGTGGCTTTCCCGCGTGGTTGGATTACAGCCATATTCACCTCTTTCTATGATACACGAATGTATCATAGACGTTTAGTTTCATGCTTACAACTACAGCTATGGATCACCATTTTCTGAGCGCAATTTTGAGCGGATTCGCGCTCTCAATTTTGCGCATGCGCAAAATCACTAGATTCATATTCTTATCGCAATCCGTAACGCCATTACCGTAGTGATAACCGGGCGCACTGCTGCGCAGATGCCCCCTGGTGTCCGGCACAGCCGGAGCGCCGCGCCAGCGTTCCGGCAGGGGGCAGATCGTGACGGCAGGTGACGCGCAGACGCGTGACCGTTCCCGCCCCGCGCAGGAGGTTGCCGCCGTGGTGATGGCCGGGCGCACTGCTGCGCAGATGCCCCCTGGTTACAAGAGTCATCCCTGCGCCCCCGCAGTGGTGCAGGCTCATTCCAGGTCATAGAGATTGACCTAAGCGATCATGTGCAGAGCTGGAGAACAGTGAGGGGGACATAGGCTGGAGTAGAACAACCAGGCAAAAGGAGATTGTGCGCTGGGCAAGTCCAGAAAATCGCGTCACACCCCACGCATTATACAATGCTGAGCCTAAAGCCATGCTGCGCCTAGCTTTAGGGGGTATACCCCATCATGTACGAATCTGTATACATTTTCATATTTACCCCTTTAAAAGCCGCGAAGCACAAAGACTGAGAGGCGTATACACACTGAGGTATACACATACGTCGAGAAATAACAGGGAATATCCCGGCCCGTCTGGGGAAATGGATGTATACAATGTTCTATGATACAAATATGTATCATTTATATGCATCAAAGGAGGTGCTTTACACATGGGAAACGTTAAGACCAAGCAGCAGATTCAATTCCGCTTATCGGGAGCACTGGATCTAGCGCTTCAGAAGGAAGCCGCAAGGCGGGGTATGTCTGTAAATGAGCTGGCAAAAAAAATAGTCATCAATGAGCTAACCAATGCTGGAACGTCAACCTTCAAGGCAGATGTGTCTCTTAAGCATGTACTGTCCTCTTCCTACAACATTATTCACCTGGCGGTGTTCATCATCATGAGTGCAAATCCTGAACTCAGTGAAGATGCTGCAACAGAGATTGCCAGTAAATTTATCTTCTCAAAAAGTAATGCGCGCGTAAGCAACATCATGAAACAGCTAGGCGTGGAGGACTAATTATGCTCGACCAGAAACAGGAAAAAAGCACCGTATCGGACCTAAACCGTGGCGGTCAGGTATTGATGCACTTCATCCGTATGTTGCACCAAACTCTGACGAGGTACTTCAAGATTGTCTTATGTGTGTTTGTTATTGCCACCACCGCCGTGACTTACCAAATCACTGATAAGACTGACTGGTACATGGGGTTAAAGTATGGCTACTCCTACACATTAGTTGAACTGATTGGTCTTAAGAAAGGTAAAACCACGCTTGAGCTACCTGATGGCCGTAAAGTTATGGTTAGGGATGCTCAGATAGTTAGCTCACCGACAATGCAAAATCATGCGGATGCGCTGATATCCAACCTGATAATAAGCCTTGTTATCTCATCAATTGTCGCACTTATTGCAGCATGGTATCTCTTCCGATTTATTCTCAACAAAGGCAAGCAGGAAAGTAAGGATGAGCATCGTCGAGGTGCTGAACTTGCCACTGTAAAGGAACTGATTGAAGCAGCTAACGATAGAGTGAAGGAAGATGGTCGTCTTTCTCGGATATCTATCGCGAATGTACCTCTTGTACGTTATCAGGAAAACTCTGGCATAGCTCTTTTAGGCTCTCCGGGTGTAGGTAAATCCACCATTATCAGGGAATTGCTGCGCCAGCTAAGAGCGCAGCAAAGAAAGGCAGTGCTTTATGATATTTCAGGTGAATTTGTTAAGCGTTTTTATCGTCCGGGAAAAGATGTAATTCTGAACGTATTTGATACCCGATCACACTCATGGGATTTCTGGGCTGAAGGGAAAAACCCGGCAATGTATGACCGTATGGCGAAAGCCGCTATACCAGACAACAATGGGGGAGGAGATCCATTCTGGATTGAGGCTCCACGCTTGTTATTTTCGGCTTTGCTGGAACAACTCGGAAAGCGCTATGACGTTCCCTCAGTCGAGCACTTGATGAATATCATTCTTCGTATGCCAAACGACAAGATTGCCAACGTTGTTGCTACGACCGATGCTCGTAACGTCATGAATTTAGATCTCGACAAATTGGCCGGTTCAGTAAGGGCTGTTATAACCGCTTACACCCGAAATTTTAAACACCTTGCTCTCCCTACCGGCCCACGATTTTCCTTCAAAAATTGGGCACAGGACGAAGATTCTGATGCCTGGGTATTCATCACTGTGCGTGACGATATGAAGGATACTCTCAAGCCGATGATTACCATGATGATCGAATCTGCCCTGTCTGCAATTCTGACTCTCGAACCATCTCAAGACCGTTTAATTGGTACGAGCATCGATGAAGCAGGTACTCTTCAGGAGATCCCCTCGCTACCTGATTTCATGTCAACATGCCGAAAATTTGGTGGCTTCCCAATCTTGGGCTTTCAGTCCAATGCTCAGACTGATGTTGTCTACGGGGAAAAGAAAAGTCAGATCCTGATGGATGGTATCGGTGCAATAGCCGCTTTTCGTATCAATGGTAGTAAAGGGGCTGCATGGTTAGCTGACCAGTTGGGTGATCAGGAGACGGAGAAATCGTCGGAAAATACAAGCTACGGCGCAAATGATGTTCGTGATGCAACATCGATAAATCGTCAGGACAAAGAAGGAAATCTAATCCTGCGAAGCCAGATCACAGCATTGCCGGATAACACCTGTTATCTGAAGTTAGGTCGCGGCTTGCCTGTAGCAAAAATCAAGTTCCCTTACGACTATATGAAGGAGCTGCATCCAGGCATCATTGAAAATGAAGCATTAAACGACACCTCCTTCCTTTCGCAGTTGTCCAAAGAGAATGAGATTTCCCCTGAACATGTAGTCAGTATCGTTAACAAAGAAAACTCCAGAGAGAAGCGTGAACCGCAGAAGTTCAAACAAGGGAGTAAGCCAAACCCTGATGCGGGTAAAACGCAGGAGCAAGTCCTGGATGAAGTTATTGATAACTCTGCACCGCCGGATGGCAGTAAGACGACGTCGAACGCCGATGTTTCGAATCCCGTCGCGCAGGCCATGTCATCTGTAAAGTCGAAAACGCAGATGAATGCAGTTGCTCAGGCTATGAACGCTGCAAATAAGAAACAGTCTGACGCAGATGATCAGGATGATGAAGGGGATTTCTCTAACCTTCAATTTGATACGCAGGTTGCTCACGATTTTCTGGCGGAGTATGAAAGTTCATTCTCAACTGAGCAATCAAATACGGAGAAAAACAGTAACAATGACGTGACTAATCGAAATAATGAGAAGTCATTTGACCAGCATGAATATCCAGGAGGCATGTAATGCTTAGTGTTGCTAAAGTTACAAATGTTGCTCAGGCTTCTTCGTATTATAATTCGCCTGACCAATATTATGATAAGGATAGCGGTGATATTACGTCTCGATGGGGCGGTGCTGGCGCTGAAATTTTAGGTCTGGAGGGGCCAGTCGAATCTGAAGATTTTGTTCGGATGCTTGAGGGGCGTATAAGTCCCGAAATTCATTTGGGTAAAAATGGCGGTGATGGAACAATTTCACATGTTCCTGCCTGGGATTTTACTTTATCAGCCCCAAAAAGTGTTTCGGTGTTAGCATTGGCTGGTAACGATAAACGCTTAGTTGATGCGCACATAAAAGCTACAGCTGAAACAATGAAGTTTTTAGAGAAAGAATATGCATTAACGCGTATATCAAATGGCGGTAATACTGAATACACCAAAGTTAATAATCTGGTATATGCAAGCTACGTCCATACTGAATCGAGAAAACATGATCCGCAGTTACACTCGCATAATGTCGTGATGAATGCAGTGATGGATGAATCAGGGCAATGGCGAAGCCTTGAAACCCTAAAAATGTTTGAAAATCAGCTTGGAATTGGTCTGGTTTATCGTTCTCATTTAGCCAAATTAGTAAAGCAATTAGGCTACGATCTCGAAATTGATCATGAAACTGGCCTTTGGGATATAAAAGGCGTTCCTCATTCTCTTTTAGATGCGTTCTCTAAACGTCGCAAAGAAGTTCTTGAGGCGGCTAAGCAGTATGGACTGTTTGATGCTAAGTCTATGGAGAAAGCGGCGTTGTATAGTCGCGAGTCCAAAACGCACATGGAATATGACGAGCTGAAAGCCTCATGGGAAGAAACAGTTAAAGAAAGTGGGGTATCACTTGATGAGGTTATTAACCGCTCCTATGACAATGCTAAGACGTTTAAAAGGTTAGATGACCCTCAACCTTCTTTTGACAGCGAAAACTCTTCTGAAGCGGTTACAGGCGTTTCTGGGCCTAAAGAAAATAGTCACTCAGTAGCGCCGGAGCATCTGGTTGGAAATGAAACTGATTTTTCTACACCCTCCAATGATACAAATATGAATCATATTGAGCGTGGCGAAGGAGTAGAGGTAAGTCCCGGCAACCCCTTGACGAATGCAGGCCTACTTTCTGGTATTGCGAACATTAACGGCACTGAGCGAGCTACAGAGAAGTATGCACGAGAGTACATCAGCCATCAGGACCTTTCCGCGAGCGAGCTGGCGGCGATTCTCCATGACGTCAGGCTTGCCTATAAAGTTAAGGCGGCAGACGAAGCAGTGTTTACGCACAGCAGCGTAATGAGTGAGGCAATGGGTCTTGCAATAGGCGAGGCTCTACCTGGTGATATAGAACAAATACTCCGGGCGATGGTCAACTCCGGGGAGCTGCTTCCCCGTACTTCCAGATCAGGAAATGGTGAAGCTGCTTACACCACGCCGAAAGCATTCGAAAAAGAGCGTGAAATGGTCCTGACCATGCTTAGTGGTAAGGAGTCGCGTCAGGCCGCCGGTGATGTTTCCAGTATCGCTGCATACATCGATCAGTTTGAAGCAGAAAAGACCGTAGAATTTGGTTCACAGTTTGCTTTCTCGCCAGACCAGAGGCAGGCGATTATCGATGCGGCCACAAACAAAGACCTGGTATCCGGCATACAGGGATTCGCCGGAACCGGTAAAACTACGTTACTCCAGTGTCTGATTGGTTACGGTCAATCTAAAGGCTTTAGCTTCAAGGGATTAGCGCCAACCGGTTCCGCTACAGAGACGCTCGCGAAGGAAACAGGTATCCCGGCCAGCACGGTAGATTCATTCCTGTACCGGCGCATGAAAGGCACTGTCAGCACCCGTGAAATCTGGCTTGTCGATGAGGCGAGTCTTGTTGGGGCTGACAATCAGCATGCCCTCATAATGGAAGCTGAGCGAAGCAATGCAAAATTGTTGCTTCTTGGCGATAAGAAACAGATGGAATCAGTAGATTGGGGTCGCCCGTTTGCTGTATTGCAGGGCTTCGGTATGCAAACGTCCAATGTCCAGACCATTATTCGTCAGAAAGATGAACAGCTGCGTGCTGCGGTGTACGACTCTATAAGCGGTAATTTTTCACAGGCTTTTTCTCGTCTGAAGGATTCCGTTTATGACATGGAAAAACACAGCATACTCGATGACTATCTGGCTCTCTCTCAGGCGGATCGTGAAAAAACGTTGGTCATTATCCCTGATAATGAGGGTCGCCAGGACTTTAATGCGAGCGTGCATGAAAAGCGTGTTAATGATGGTGAACTATCGGCCAATGAAGTTGCTGTGCGTAGCCTGCTCAGCGAAAACCTTAATGAAGCTGAACGTACTGACAGCCGGTATTACCGATTTGGTCAGATTATTGAGTTTCAGCTTGATCACGGTGAGTTTAAGAAAGGGGAGTTCTGGAAGGTAGCAGAGGTTTCCGGTAAGGAGTTATTGCTTAAAAGCGGAGATGGTCAGGAAAGGAAATTCAATCCATCTGAAATTACCGGTAAGTCTAAGTTTGCGATTGATGTCTTTCGGGAGGACAAAATTCTCTTTTCTGAACAGGAAAAGGTTGTCTTTACCAAGTCGCGCAAAGATCTTAACGTGCGTAACGGTGATGAATTTAAAGTATCCCGTATCGATTCGACCTCAGGAACATTCATCCTCACAGATGAAAAGGGGAAAGAGCTTTCTCTGGACTCATCAAAACTTCATAACATTTCACATAGTTACGCAATGACGTCATACAAGGCTCAGGGAAAGACTGTGGATCGCGTGATGGCGCAAATCGAGTCCTGGCGGCGCAATCTGGTCAACGAGCGTAGTTTCTATGTCAACCTTAGTCGCGCCCGTTACGAGGCTCGGTTGTACGTGGACAATGTTGGGAAAGTAATTAAAGCCCTTTCTGAACATGACGCCAATAAAACAACATCACTCACGGGTTTTTCCACCAAGAGTATGAAGCGAGCTGCTGAGCACCTTCAGGCTGAATCTACTGATACCCGGCAGCTGTATGCCGATCTGAACATAGCCACTCAAAAACTGGCAAACAAGCAGGGAGTGTTTAGTCATTCTGCGTTGGTGGCTGAGACGCTGAAAAACACGCTGGGAACGTATGATGTCAGAGATATAGAGACTGCTATTTACGCCATGCGAATGCGGGGTGAGGTAGGGCTTTCTCACATTAATCATGAAAAAGTGAATAGTGAGAATTACTACACCATGCCACAGAACATTCGAAATGAAGCCCAGATTGTGCGGCATATGCTGCAAGGTAAGGATCGCTATGCGCCCATTGCCGGGAAATCGGTTGTCAGTCGTTATCTTTCTGCGAGAGAAGATAAGGCCCGGCAGGGAATAGCTGAGCCTGTCTCAGCGGCGACTCAGGCCGCGCTGACTACAGTGATGACCAGCAGGGATGAAGCTATTCTCATCACCGGTAGCGACCTGAGTGGCCATCGTGATGTTATGAGAGAAATTGGCAAGGATATCGCCAAAGAGCGGGGATATCGTGTGAAAGGATTTTCGACTACTGCCGAGGGGGTTAAGCAGATGCGTGAATCTATGAAGTTCTCAGCCAATATCTACCAGCACCTTGACCAGATGGAAGCTAAGATTGCGGCAGGTCAAATCGTCCGACCAGGTAAGGAACTCTGGGTAGTGGAAAACGTTTCTCAAATGGGGGCTGAGAACGTGCTTCGATTGCAGCAGGCGGCAAGGTATGTCGGGGCGAGGATGGTGCTTGTAGCCGACCGACAAGAGAACTCTATAGCTTGGGGCAACATGCCATCATTGCTGGCCGAGCAGGGGATCGCCACCATTGATTTTGACAAGGCGAATCGTTCGCTGAACCCTGAGATTAACCTGGCAACAGATAAGCTGACTCAGGGGAAAATTGAGGACGCGCTTGCTCATGTCAGTCCGATGATGAGTGAAGTACGCGACCTCGATAACCAAAACAATGATCGCACAATCCGGCTGAATGTTATTGCAAACTCTTGGTTGAACCTCTCGCCAGAAGACCGGGCTAAAACCGCAATTGTTATCCCTGACTACTTATCTCGCAACAAAGTTGATGTGCAAATACGCAGAGGCCTTCAGTCAGAGGGGGTTCTTCAGGGTACTCCTTTAACGACGGCGCTTTATCGTAATGCGAATCTCGATCCATTTGAGAAGAAGGTTGCGACAAACTACAAGCCAGGCCAGGTTGTGCAGTTTGAAAGCCAGCGACCGGGTATAGAGAAGGGCGCATATTATACCGTTGAGGCGGTGAACAAGGCCGGTAATGAGTTGATACTGGTATCGCTTGAGGCGGGGCATCGTGTAACTATTAACGCAGCTGATATCGCTGGTAGCCGTAACAACTCCGTGCAGGTCTTTCATGTGGAGCAAAAACAAATTCAGAAGGGGGAAACCCTGCGTTTCACGCGCACCGTTCCCGCTGACAAGTTAGAGAGTGCTGACGGAAAGGGGGTGTCGTCCAAAATGACCGGCTCGGTAGTTTCACTCGACGGCACGAAGGTTACTCTACGTCTTGCAAATAATCGGCAGGTCACGGTGGACGCGGCCAGCTGGAAACACATGGAGTGGGGATATTCCAATAATATGTTCAATATCAAAGATAAACAGTTTGATAATGTGATCACGTTGATGGAGTCATGGAAGAAACAGTTTGCCACTCAGGAAGCGCTTCATAACGCGCTGACCAAAACGGCGGTTAATCTGCGAATTATCACTGATGATAAAGAGAAGCTGCTTGATAGCCTGCGCACAAATCCCGGTTTCAGGCAAACAGCCCTTCAGGATCGCAAGGTATCCATTACCAAAAGCGACATGGCCGCATTTGATAAACAGTTTGGAACGGGGTTGGGCTTTGGCATGCGATCACTCATGAAGCTGGAGGCTGCGGTGGACAAAGCGGTTACTTCAACAGTAAGCAAGGTGGTTGAGAAAACACGGGAAGTTGCGCAAAAGACGCGGCAAAAGTCGCTGTAACAGATACAAAAACCCCGTATCGACGGGGTTTTTTATGCCTGAGATATCGTTGCCAGGCCGTCTCAAAGTAGATGATAATTTGGTCAAGAATAATATTCACGTGCGAGATAGCCTGTTAGCTATTTTGGGTGTTTATTTATCACATTCATGATTTTGTTGGCAGTCTATCTAAGAGGGTGTAGCCTGATTTCCTTATCGAAAAAGAAGAGGCAGTAACCAAACTATGAAAAAATATAAAAAGAACGGGGCAACAGGAAAAGCAGGTGAGTATTATTTTGCATATTGGATGGTCCGCAATTTTAAATGGCCTTGTCGATTGCTTGATATTGACGTTGGAATAGATGCTCAGGTTGAAATCTTTGAAGATGAAATATCAACTGGTGACTTCTTTGCGGTTCAAATTAAATCAACGGTTGAAAACGACCCTGACATGTCTATTGATTTGTCAGACTTTATGTATTGGCAACAGTTGGAAAGCCAAGTCATTTTAGTTCGCATCTTAATGGGTGATAACCATAGTGAACCTGTAATGTACTGGAAGTCATTTTCAAAAGAATACTTAGATGAAATTGTTATGGAAATGGGCACGACAGGCTTTCAATCCAAAAAAGTTTTGTTCTCTGAATCTGATAAATTAACCTCGGAGTCAAAAGACTCTTGGAAAGAGGCGATACTTTCAGACACTGATAAACGGCTGATAAGAGTAGCAAGGTCATTATTAAAATCCCTTAAAGAGCATGACTTGGATAACTTTGTTGAAGAAGACTATAACCTTCAGAATGAGAATAAGGATTTTATATCCTTCAATAGTGAAATCGACACATTTAACCATCATTTCATTGATTATGAGGAGTTAATAGATGCAGTTTGCCTCGACAGAAGATTGATAATCAGAGCGCCTTTCATAGGCGAGGTAATAGATTATTTTGAAGAAAATGAATCGATATTACTCTACATGTTTAATAATGCTTTTAATGGGATAAAAGTAGGGAGAACCCCTAATCAAATACTTCCTAGAAACTTGAGTAGAGAAATCAAAAGACAGACAGAGGATTGGGTTTATCACATGACGGGCTTTTAAAGGGCGCAGAAGCGCCCTAATAGATTATGCCGCGTTTTGCATCATCCGTTCAGCTCTTTGGCGGCGATACTCACCAACGTCGCCAAACTTCTCAGCCTCAGTAAATTCATTGATCATCTTTGTCACCGGGTTTTCGCGATACGTTTTTAGCTCTTCCAGCTTTTCCAAAGCCTTGCCAGAACTACTGATACCGTCAACGAATCGACGCTTAAGAGGATCGTAAACGACGTTGAGCATTGCTTTAGCCGCCTTGCAAAGACGATTTGGAGCGCGTTCGCTGGCTACGGCCAGCTCAAGCGTCATGGTTCGGTCGATAAACTCCCAAAAGTTAGAACGGGTAGGGGGATTTGCGCATGCGCAAACATCAACTTAATGTGCTGTTGGAATCGTGATCTCAGTGAGGTCTTTTTCGGTAAAGTTTCCTTTGCCTGATTCCATGTCGAAGTCGCCGGGCTGATAAGAATGTACATCGTTCCAGATAGTAAAACAGGTTCTACAGGTAACGGGCAGTGCGTTTTCAGCCAGTTTTTCACAATTTTCAATTAATACCCGTTTATCGTTGTAACTAACGTTACAGCCGCTTGTGCAAAGTGTTTCGTATCCATGAGCGCCGGTCACAATATGTGTGGCTAGTCTTTCTCGGACTTTTCCGTTCACTAATAACTGTTCCCGCGTAGTAATAGTTCGCATCTGAAGGCGGGTTCGATGTTTAAACACAGGGAACCGTTCTACTGTCACGCTGATAGCTGCCATGATTGTCCACCATATCCAGACTAATGGCATGAAATTTCGGTCAATATGCTCGGCATACCCTCTGGCATCGGATACCATTTCAGGGCAATTCGCTTCCAAAGCTGAGGGGCGAATGGATGGTTCTGGCGGAAATACATTTGAATTGCTGGAAACTGAGGGGCATTCGCGCCACGTCCAGTTAACCCCGTCAGTTACCTTGTCTGCGCTCTGCATTATTCTCACCATTATCTGACCGGGTGAAGAGTGATCGAGAACCATCAAAAATGCGATGATAAGGGTCAGTGTTGCAGCGGGAAAAAAGATTAAATTTCGAATAGCCCATGAACACCATGTCCACCCGTAAATTGCGATTCGTATGAAATTTTTAGTCATGGTGATAGCTCTCCTGTGATGGCATTGGATGAGGGGTTAGAATTTTAGCTTTACGGTCGAATCGAAAAGATTCAGTAGACGGTCGCCTGAGATAATTTCTATTTGTGGGCTTGAGCGTGCCTTTACGTACTCTCGCACCGATGCAGGTGTCTTACCGGTATGTACGAAGATACCTCCGCTACAGTTGTTCTCCTTGAGTAGAGAGGCAAAGGCACTGACGTGCTCCTGTTTGATGCGATTCGAATAGCGTTTTGCCTGTATCAACCACAGCTGCCGGTTATGCTCAAACCGACCATCCAGGCCACCATCGCCGCTGTAGCGCTTGTTTCTGCCAATCACAAATCCTTTTCGTTGCAGGAGAGTCATTATCAGTTCTTCAAAGGCGTAGGGGTCAACTTTACGTAGGTAGGCGATTTTCTGGGCCGGGAGGTCAATGGAGTTAATAACCTCAATGATTTTCTCAGCTGAAAGTCTTTTCCGGTCGTGATTGTTTTTTTTGCGAAAGCACAGCGCATAAATAAAGACCATGAGCAGGAGAGCCAGGCCAATCATAAGGTTTTTCGACATTAGAATTTATCTCCGGGGAGGCTGTCGTAATGCTTATCAGGTGAAGTGAATGCTTGTTTGCTTTCAAAAGCGTTGCTTTTATCAGTGCTGATTTCTGTCGGGATATCGAGTAAGCCTTCACTCTGGCCTTTTTCAGTGAACCCTTTGTTTTCATACTCATGGTCGAGTTTGAAGCGCCGGACCTGATTACTCTCCGAAGTTTGCGAAGATGTTTTACTCAGTATCCAAAGGACTACCGCACCGGCTATGCCACACACAACCAACAATGCTCCAAATAGCTTTGCGCTCATTTAGGTTCACTACGCTCAATGCTAAGAGGGACGGTCAAAAGCACCGTCAGTGCAACTACACCATGAAGCCCGATTAGCGCGTACAGAAACACATTCCCGTCAGTAAACGAGCGATAGAACGTAAACAATCCGGCAGTTACAAACAGACAGAAGACATGCCTAACATGACGGTTCAGTATGCGTTTAAGACCGATGTGTAGACCGAAGAATGCGATTAATACACCTAGTATTGATGCCCGGTGTGATAACACTGTCGGGTCTATCCATAAGATGAGATAGTAGGAAAAAGCCATTAAAGCTGATCCCAGCGAAAAGAAGAATCGGGTCATAATCCACCTACCAGTTTTCCGTTTCCATAACTGAACGTTTGGTTAACCGCGAGGTTGAACGTAATGCCTGGATGCGTATCTCGAAACTCAATTTTATGACCTTCACCTACAGGAGCTTTTTTACGGGATGGTGTAAAGCGGAACACACCAGGAGTATCGTTCAGGATACTGGCGACATACGCCTGGGTTTCAATGAATGGGATTAACTGCATAAACTGCTTATTGCTGATCTCACCACTGCGCGGATCTCCAAAGCGTTTAAGCCATTTATCAACACTCCCAGGCCCGGCGTTATATGCAGCTAGCGCGAGAACGTGGTTGCCATCGTATCTCTCCAGCTGCGAGTCGAGATATGCTCGCCCAAGCGCCTTGTTATACGTCTCGTCATTTCGATACCGCCATGCACTCCATTCCAGCCCGGCTAATCTTGCCGCTTCTGGAGCTGTTTCGGGCATTACCTGCGCAATGCCTACAGCACCTTTTGGTGACGTAAGAGGCTGGCCGTTTTTACTGAACTGATTTCCCCGGCTTTCCTGGTGTATCAATTTATTGAACAGATCATCGGAAGTGAGAACTTGCTTCGCGCTGACTCCGTTTTCCTGCCCGGCCAGAAAACCAGTGAGCTGTTGTTGCGTATTTGACGATCCCAGCACCGGACTGGACCCCAGAATGAGCAAGGCTATAAAGGTCAGTTTTGTAAACTTCAATTATGAATCCTCATGCTAATTGTCATGATATAAAAATGTATCACGTAACTGTTATAATACAAACCCCTCTTGATTGAGATAATTTAAATTTTGTGCAATGATTAATTAATTTGATTTCGGAGTGAATTTTAATGACAGATAAGTTTAACTTACAAAACAAGAGGTTGATGGATTCCATTGAACAAACGCTATTGCTCCTTAGTAAAAGCGGTGGTGAGTTAATCAAAGCTGTCGCGAAAAGCCTCGTACTCAAAATCAAGCCTTATGATTTCGTTGAGTTCAAACATTCAGCGATTTATCGCGCAATTCGTACTTACAACGAAAAGCGTGATAGCGTGATCCGCCTGTCTGGACTGTACAGCCCGTTGTTTGGCCGTGAAAAAGAGGCATTGGAAGAAGAACCGTTTAGCTTGATCGTCAATGTAGATGAACAGACGTTCAAGCGAGGGTATATCTGGTATAGCCCTGAGAAAGACAGAGCATTTCGCATGGAGGATTTAAGCTATTTTGTTCTCGAACAGGACAACTATATCCCCTTCGACCTCTCCGTTAGTAACAAACCATAAGCGATCACGACAATGAATAAAAAAACGCCTCTGACCGTGAACGCAGTAGCTGAATATTTATCGAGCATTACCCGCCGTACTGCTGTGTTCAAAAAAATGGATTTGCGCCTGCTGGGGATTGTACGTGCGGATTTGAATCGTATTATTGAGACGCGTGAAGCACAGCTTGAAGAAGAACGGCTGCGGCAGAAAGAAAAGCAGGACAAAATCCGTGAGCATCTTTCTTTGCTGCGTCAGGACGGTATTGAGCCGGATGAGCTACTCGACAATACCCGGCCCCGAAAGCGGCCCTCGATCGGTCAGATGCGAACCTTCCGTATTCATGGAAAGCTTGTCCATTATAAAGGAGTGGGGGTGTACCCGCGTGCGCTACGAGAGATAATAGAGAGCGAAGGTGAAGAAGCCCTGAAACGGTATGAAGTTTCAGGTGAGTAGTCTCTCACTAGAATCCATGCAACCCGCCCACTGGCGGGTTTCTTATTTTAGCCAGGCAACAGGTATGTCCTTCCAGCGTGTCGTATAGCAGGGCGACAGCCACTGCTGTTTGCCTTTATACTTGCGATGAACCCCCTCACCGGCCATAAAGATAGTGCCGCGCTCTGCCAAATTCAGCTTATCAATAATCTGCATTAAGGCCTTGCTGTTTCTTCCTGGCTGCTTATTGCTAAACAGGTCCAGTTGTTCCCGGCCATCACCAATGTCACTAAGCATAACTCCAGCTTTCGCATAATGGACACCTGGTTTCCAGATTCGGAGAAGTGCTGTTTGAGCGGCCTGGATTAAATCCCGTGAGTCCTGTGTAACAGGTAGTGGTTCGAGTGCAACGGCGGAGAAATAAGGTTCAGCCTGGCTGTGGCGGCTGTTTTGTATGAAAACAGTAACAGCACCCGCAAAACTGCGATCTCTGCGGAGTTTCTCAGCGGCCTGGCAGCTGAAAGCGCATATAGCCTGCCGAACGTCTTCGAGATCAGTCGTGCGTTGACCGAAGGAGCGGGACACTATTATCTGCTTTCGTGATGGCGGGTTAGTATCAAGCCCAAAGCAGGCTTCGCCGCGCAGCTCCCGCACGGTGCGTTCAACAACTACTCCCATCAGCTTACGAACAAGCCGTGTATCCATTCTGGCTAATTCAAGGGCGGTGACTATGCCCATTTCATTGAGGCGTTTAGCAAGCCTGCTGCCGATCCCCCACACTTCACGGACAGGAATTAGCGCTAAAAGCCGGTCACGCCTGGCGGGGTCACTTATTACGACCACGCCTTTCGTTTGGGGGTACTTTTTGGCGGCCCAGGTAGCTGCTTTGCAGAGAGTTTTGGTTTCCGCAATGCCAATACCGCATTTCAACGAGGTATGCCGGTAAACTTTTTCACGTAGCTCCCGACCAAAATCTTCGAAGCTGACAAGCTTATCCATGCCATGCAGGGATGCAAAAACTTCATCACAACTGTAAATTTCATGGCGGGGTACACTTTCACCAATCGTGGTATGAAAACGTGCAGAAAAATCCCCATAAAGCACGAAATTGGATGAAAACACCCTGACATGGTTATCCCGAATTACTTGCTGGATCTCAAACAAAGGCTGTCCACGTTTAAGGCCCAGTGACTTTGCTTCAGTATTTAAGGCTGCGATAGCACCATCATTATTCGTGGTGACAATGACTGGCTTACCTATAAGACTAGGCTCCATTGCTGTCTGGCAGCTTACATAAAATGCATTAGCATCACTATGCAGAAACATGAAGGCAGTCCCTGATACTGAAAGTAACCACGCCAAAAATTTCAAGAAGTTCCGGCTCTACTTCAATGACGGGAAAGTCTGGGTTCATTGGGATTAGTGCAGGAAACGGACGAAGCTGTAATTTTTTTACTGTGAACTCACCATCTACACGGGCCACAACAATGGCTCCATGCTCAGGGCGAATAGAGCAATCTACTACCAGCAAATCTCGCGGCGCAATACCTGCATCAATCATAGAAAGGCCATCGCATCGAATGAAGAAGGTGCTTGAAGGGCGCTTTACACAGTAGTTATGCAAATCAAGAGGTTGATCTTCAATGCCTTCAGAGGGGAGTGGAAAGCCACAAGGGATCAAATCACCAAAGAAAGGCTGTTTACTTGAGACTCGCTGAATATCAGGCTGAACCAATGAAATGTGTTTCATACAGTTAACTCTATACTGTGTTTTTGTACAGTATTATTGACCCGTATGGAGATTTCAAGTGACCGATACAGGGAAAATGCTACCTGTATGATTTAAGGCTAAAAAGAGAGGGATGCCTCCACCAACAAACCAACCCAATGACACCCCTCCCCCGGTATAGTGTAACGATGATGTTGTGGTAACGGCAAACATGGTTTTATATTTTGCGCATGCGCAAATTTGCTCTCCTTTAGAGCTGTATATGTAATGCATTTTTGCATTACTGCTTGCTTGTAATGCAAAAATGCATTATGGTTAATGTGTGACCACCACAAGGAGAGAGGACAATGGCGACCATTAACGCACGCATTGATGATGATATAAAGAACCAGGCAGATGAGGTGCTGAAGCTGCTTAACATTAGCCAGACTCAGGCTATTGCAGCGTTTTATCAGTATGTTGCTGAGCAAAAGAAACTGCCGTTTGTGATCACCTCCGTTGTGAAAACACCGCATGATTTATTACGTGAAAGTTCAGATATGTTAGCTGAAGCTCTTGCGGTGATCTCCAATTTACAGGCATGGACTGAACAGCCGGACGGGATTGAAAAGGCAAAACTGATGGAGTATTACCGCCGCCTCGATGCACTGTACCGTTGTGCCAAAGATAAAATCAGCCTTATTCCAGATAACCGGGATGCTGAACTGGCACTGAATGCTTTTAATAAGGCTTTGAGTATTCTTGTTGATACGCGAAATTTCGGGTACGGCTATGAGAAAGTAACATTTTCTACGCTGGAACAGACTAGTTTTGCATTCGCCGTCCATGAATTTGAGAGTAAAGTGGCCGGTTTAGTTCACTGTGTCAGGAAAGGAGAGCTGGAATGAGGATCAATAAAGAGGACAATCTGGAGAACTGCCCGAATTGCGGCGAGGATATGCCTGGCGGGAAAATCCGCTGTACGCGCTGCCAGCGTCAGCACGATATTGAAAATATGACCGAGGCAGAGCACCGCGCACATGAAGCGCTGTTTCCGACAGGCAGCGCTATGCCGCAGCTACCTCTCATCACATACACCGTGGGCGTGAAAGCTGTATTTGACATGCTGACGCAGCAGGAACAGCAGCGGTACAGTAACGCCATACGTGAGGCTATCAAGACAGCATATCCTGCCTACGACGTTGTGGTGACACTGGACAACACCATTGGCGGAGCTGACTGCGAGGTAAGTAATGATCCTTATGGTGAAACCGATATAGCAGAACATGCGCATTCTATCGCCCACGGAGTCTGGATAGGGGCAGCGTGGCTGGATAAATAAGCTTTATACACAAACAGCCGCGAGCGGGGCTGGACAGAATGAGTCTAACGTCCAGTGAGCCTAGATGTCTCTAAAGTAAGCGATAGCCGTGCAATAGGCCACAGGTGCGGCCTCTCACAACCAGATAATTAGTGCAAAAACAGACATTGCCAGGCCAGCAAGAGCGGCAAGATTGCCAACTGCGCCTTTACAGAGAAAAGCTGCCCCGGTGAACAAGAGTAGACCCAGTATTATGTAGGTGTTCAATTCATGCTCATTACCTAACATTTAACTCTCCCATATCTGTCATTTGGTTTCAGTTTTTAAATATCGCATTGTTGTGAAATAAGGATTAGCTACATCCAATATTTTGTATGATGCTTCTGGCGAGCTTGATGTTCAGGCAAACCATATTAGCGTTGAGACTGTTCAGCATACCTGCATGGCTTCTGACAAGATATGGCTCAAGCATTCCTTTATAGCCGCCTGATGTAATGACCGTTAACTGTGCAAGAGGATTAATCAGAGAGGCCATGCCTGCTGTGATATCACGTTCAACAGCTGCAACGTAGACCGGTGATCCTGAAATAACGTAATTATCGCCGGGATATGTTTGCATGAGCTGAGCTATCGAACTGGAACGACGTACTCCTTGAGTTGCTTCAGTCAGAGTTTCCCACCAGGAAGAAGGTGCAAAAGGCAACTTGTTGAAGGTCGCTTCATACGGAATTACCTCTTCAGAACAATGAAGTAAACCCATGCCAGCTGATATAACCCATAGGTCCAGGTTAGGTGTCGTTTTGAGGATCTCTTTGGCGCAAGACCAGTGTGCTCCCCTATAGAGGTCAATTACGGATACGGCTCGTTCAGGCGGGTAACTTCTGAGTTTACTCAGCCATGTCTCAATCAATAATTTCGGTGTTGTATTCGGCATAATTTCCAGAACCGGAGAGGTGGATGTGAAATGGTTCTTTCCCTTTGCGCATGAAGTCAATAAATGAGTCCGGGGTTGGATATGCAAGTTTAGTACCTTAATATTTTGACCAGATAGCGGGGCAAGTTACCGATCCCACCTCTTAATGTTCCGCGTTGCTCAGGATGTTCGCGCCGTCCATCACTGCTGGGCGGCCCTATATAAAGTTGCAACAGAAAACAAACCAATGGCTAATCCATAAAAAGATGCCAGCGCAATTATTAGATATTGCCCTGACAGGGGGGGAATACTCTGCATTGTAATACTTCCTGCCATAAACATTACCGCCAGGCACATAGAAGCAGCAGCACTCAACTTAAGGTCTTCTTTATCATTCCTTCTGAGTGCATTTTTATAAAAACGAATGGATTGTAACCATAAACTGATGGCCGTGATGAAATTCATCCAAAGTAAAGATGTGACGAATTCATAGGTGGATAATGTTTCACCTGTACGGCTAAGCAGAAGATAATAGAAAATAATTAACAGAATTACGCCTGTAGCTTCAGCTTTAAAACCGCCTCGAAAGATTTTACTTATAGACTTCAACACGACGAGCTACCTCAAAGTTGATAATGCTTGACATGATACCAATATGTATCATGATAGTAACACTTATCTGTTATTTGTCCAGAGGGGAAAATGAATAACGCGCTAAAGGTATTGCCGCTGATAATGCTGAGCATTCCTGTAGTGGCTGAGGCTGATATCACTGGAAAAATTGTCCGAGTGCTGGATGGTGATACTGTAGAAATCCTGGCTGGGAATGTTGCAACGCGCGTCAGGCTTAATGGGATTGATGCTCCTGAAAAGGCTCAGCCTTTTGGTCAACGGTCAAGGCAGGCACTGACGGCAATCGTGGGAGGGAAAACTGTGCTTGCTGTCGGAGAAAAGCGGGACCGCTATGGTCGATTACTGGCAACTCTGATACTGGATGGCCGAGATATTAACGCCACACAGGTATATTCAGGCATGGCGTGGGTATACCGTTATAAGGGCCTCGCCACTGAGCCTGAATATCTGCGTTATGAACGGGATGCCCGGACTGCACGGAGAGGATTATGGTCTGAGAAGGAGCCGGTTGAACCTTCGATCTGGCGGCAGCGGCATAGGTAAAATGTTTTAAACAGGAGAGATGCAGATGGGAACCGGTATCGCGACACAAGTTCAGATCCTTACAGAGCATGGCTGGGAGAATGTGCATGACGACATTTTTACCAGGTACGATGAGAAAACACATCATCCCTTCTCAGAACAGAACTACGGCGTTTTCGCCTTCCTTGCAGATGTCAGAAACTATGCCTGCGTTCCGGTACTCAGTGAGCCGCGAGGACTGCCAGCTGTGGAAAAGGCTGCTGCGCAAATCGAAAGCCTCTGGGAGTTTAACGGAACAACAGAGTGGCCGGACCATGAAAATAACACTTCGGCTACCTGGTATCTGGTCAGCGAGCTACTTGAGTTCGATTATGATGTTGAGTTCGAAAACAGAAGAAATGACGCAAATCGCGATAACCCTCACCCCCCAGGGCGCGGCAAGCGTATGACGATCAGAGAATATCTGAAACCGAAGTTTTTTGAGGACCTGCTTATTCTAAAACGGCTTGGAGATCCAGACAAAACGCGGGTTGTTATTTCATTTGCCAGTTAGTTCCAAAATTGCGCGTTCATCAAAATTTAGAGGAAAGTATGACAGACGAACAACAGCGAATCTCAATTTGGCGTCGAGAGCACAGTCAATAAATCGGACAGTTACTATGCCATACCGTACCAAATGTAGTTTTTCGAGAACCGCCCCGATAGTGATGTCCAGGAGTTCAAAAGGAGTGTCGAATCAATGATGAAAGATAGCTTTAATCACATGAGAAAACAGGGCAGCAAAACTGAAATGGTTACTCAATCTCCCGACAATTTACGATGCTTTCCTCCCCCGGACGAACAACAGCGCATTGAACGTGCTATCGAACTGGCAAGTCGATTTGGGGGAAGTGACGAGGTGCATCATCTTCGCTGGGTAATAGATCAGATGGTTCGGGAGCTGGCTGGCGAGCGTTATGATCAGGTTGTCGCCAGTGCTTGCGCCGGTGAAGATGGCCCGGATACCTGGCGCTGGGATACGGGCATAGCGCCTTAAACAACGGATAACATTTCTATGAAGAAAATTCGTGGCGGGATTCAGAAGTGTCCTTATTGTGGGTATGACGAATTTTATGTTCGGGCAACTGTAAGTGGTTCTACTTCAGTATTTTATCGTTTTGACGGCGGTAGTGGCGATAATACGCACATGTGGGATTATGTGAGAACGAAGGAAAAGAAAACCGCATACTGCGGCAGCTGTCAAAAACGTATAGGCACAGTCGAAGAATAAGGTTGCCCTGGAGGACGAATGCAATTTTTAGAACTGTTTTTGAGTACCATAATGAACCCACCATCGTTTAATGATTGGCAGGCCATGAATGATGTGAGTGATATGATCGTGACGGGTATAGCCATGTTGATCCGCTTATCGACTGTGCCAGCACTGATTTTTTTAGCTATTGGGCTGGCTACTCTCATTGTCACGAGTCTCTGGCCGAAGTGTTCTGGCCTGTAGTACCAGTTGTATAATCAGTCCTGTTTCATCACTCCGAGCCTCAGAGCCTGCCGCGCCTGTTCTACATCGAATCCGAAACTAACCTCATGCTGCCCGGCGACATCGAACAGGAACAACCGGGTATAGACTTCTGTACTCTTAAACGATTTGTGGCCCATCAGCGACTGCAAGACTTTGGGATGAATCCGGTTAAATAAAATGTGCATCGCAAAACTGTGCCGGAAGGTTTTGGGTACGATAGGCGAAACACTAAATGTGACACCGTCACTTTCTGCGGCAGCTAAAGCACGATTAAGCCAGCGTGATACGGTATCAGCAGATACGGAAACTGGCTGAGTGGCGGAAGAAGAACTGCGGCCCGGCCAGATTAGATCGGTTTTACGAATACCAAAGGTGGTGATCAGGGACTGCATACGTGCGCGATAATCGGCATCCCAAAGAGCGACTGAACGAACAGGGGGAGCATTTTTCTCCGGGCGGCCACGTCCCCGATTCCTCTGTTTAAGCGTTTTCAGCGTGACAAATGGCATAACAGCATCAAAAGAAAAGTCCTGTGGAGTCAGCGCCAGGGCTTCATTTGGCCTGGCTCCTGTATTCCATAACGTTTCAAAATAACAGCGTTCGCGCAGATCGTGCATATAGCTGAACAGGAGTGCAACCTCTGGCGCGAGCATGTATGCCGGTGCATCAGAAGAAGAAATGGCGAGCTGGCGCATGGCAAAAATCCGCGACCAGTCGAGGTCAGTGACCGGCATCAGCATTGCACTTGGATAGTGAGAACGTTCCAACATTACCTGCCTTCTCGATTTAAAGCCTGAGTTCAAAGGTGTAATTGCAGCTCGTCAGCGAGATAAAGGGCATAGCTGAGCCGGGGATCTTGGTCCGGGTGGCAGTATCTTTCACGCAGTTCCGGGTCCAAAAGAAAGGATTCTTTCAGGGTTTCCGGGTACGGAAGGTGGCGGAAAATCATTGTCACCACGCCAGCGACTGCGGAACGGGTTTCCTGCGGAAACGCGCTGATATATCTCACAAGCTGCAACGCGACACACTCGGTTGGCAGCGCCGGAGAATAGGTCAAAAGCATTTCCAGAAACCGGCCATCAGTCTGTGCCTGACTTTCCTGACGGAATTTTTCATCAAGGGTAAGGTGGACTTCTTCTGAGATGCGGCGAATGATCAGCAGCTCTTTCAGATCACGAATAAGCAGATTAAGGTCATTCTGCCAGTTCTGCTGATCCCAGAGGTACTTACGTCCTCTCCGGGACAGTTCATCGGTCAGAAACGATACAAAGCTGTCGGGCCGGGGATGAACGTAAACCAGGGGCCGGATGTCTTCAACAATGGACTTGCGCTGGTTAACACTATCGATATAGCGGTAGCGGGAACAGATGGCACAAACCATTTGCATGCAATATTCATCGTTGTCGAAAAAAGCAGTTTCCAAAGTATGTCCTCACATCCTGGTCTGATCTTGCAAAGGGTAATTTGCGCATGCGCAAATCAGTGTGGAATCCTGGGAGAATTGCCGCCAATCTGACAGTGACGCAGCCGGTTGGTGAAGGCTGCGCTTGTGTCTTCTGAGTTACGGCCAGAAAGGATCGGCAAACCAGGTCAGAATAATTTTTTTGCCGTCCGAACTGAGCAGGGCGGCAGCATCCAGAAAGTCAAAGTCGTGATTCTCCCCGGTCCAGACCGACAAGTAGAACCGGGCCATGATTTGCTCGCCACGACTGAGCACTCCAATAGCCTCCTTCAATTCGTCATAGCGCAGGCAGTCATCGTCCGTGTTCCAGTAATTCGCCAGCAGCGGAAACGTTTGTAACATCAGACGATACCTGTCGCGGCTGGACAGGGGAGGAACGGAACTGGTCATGAATGTACTCCTTGTTCTGATTTCTGAAGAAATGAACCGCTGAACGGTTCCACGTTCACATCTTTATCATTCCTGCCGAACAACCTCGCTCATTACTTCGCACGCTTGGTCACGAGGTAGTAAAACCCAATACACATCGCAGCCACGGATACCGCCTGCATCGCTTTGTAATCGTACATCAGTGAAAGGCCAAGCCCGACAATGCCACCTAACAGGAAGCCGCCAAAGAAAACTCTTGGGCTAATAGTGCCTGGCTTGCGCTGAGGTGCAGCAGCCGGTTCGTCATTAATCTTTGCTTTATCCATCGTGGCGTTCCTCTTTATCGAGCGGAACAGATCCCGCTCTGCCTGAATGCAAAATTGTACGATTTCCGGTCTGTCACCGGAACTGAAAAAAATACCCAGGAGCTTCGCAGCATTTGCGGAAGTTTACGCGAAATTTATCGTTTTACCGTAAACATTTATCCAGGGCAGAAAGCTAAACGGTCACACGGATCGCCTATATGGTGTCCGATCACCTGCTAAGCCCACTACATATCCGCAAAAGCCCCCGCTGCGGGTTATGCGGATCTTTAACCGTTTTGCCGCATGCGGAGAAAAAACGTCGACTCTTGGTTGTAACGCTTTACTGTTACATACTCTATGATATAAATTCGAATCATGAAAGCGTTTTCTGGAAAAAAGAAATCATCGGCGATAATCAGGAAAACGCGCCTCGCGCCGTTGGTGTCATTTCTGTGGGCGTAACCGGACAAGTAACTGACGGTAACCACTGACATCTAAAACAGGTAAGATAACTGATGACCATTCCAGTGCATGATTATGCCTGGCAGAGAACAGAAAAAGCAGTGAACCATTACCGAGCGAATCAAGGTGCGGATATACTTGAAAAGTATTTCAGGAGCAAGACAGTAATGAACGATGAAAAATATATATGTCATGCCTGCATAGGTGAGAAATATGTTAAAGCAGAAATAAAAAACTTTGGCTCAGCAGGTCAGGAGTGCAGTTATTGCCATAAGCGATTTAAGAATGTTCCCGTCTCACATATTGCTGGTCTGATGAATCAGGTGTTTGAAGATTATTACGAGCCAAGAGAAGCAGATTATTATTTCGGTACAACCTCTGGCTCGACAGCGCAGGAAGTAATTTGTGACGAACTAAAAGTAGATGATGAGGATATTATTACTGATATTTATGATTGTCTCTGTGATGAGTTCAATGATTATCAGGATACAGATCCACCAAATTATAATGAAGATTATGTGTATACAGGACGAGGGTTTAGTTCAGAGAATTTAAGTCGGGCATGGAAAAAAATGATCCGGTCACTAAATGAAGAAGCTCGGTTCTTCAACCGTACCGTTAAAGTGTTCCTCGATGATTTGTTTGTCGATTTGAAAGAGTTTAAAACAGAGAAAGATGAATCTCCTATACAGATAATTGACGGCGATACGGCTTTGTATCGAGCCAGGGTATTTGAAACGCTAGAGGAAGTGGAAGAAGCTCTGACCCACCCGGAGCGCAATTTCGGGCCACCTCCACCCGATAAAGCCCGTTCAGGTCGAATGAACGCACAGGGGATATCCGTTTTTTACGGGGCAACAACTCAGGATGTGGCAATATCTGAAGTCCGACCGCCGGTAGGCAGTCGCGTGGTTGTCGCCGCTTTCAGACCACTCAAAGAAATGCGTATTCTCGATATTTCGGCTCTTGATACACTTATCTTTTCACGCGAAAGTGTATTTAACCCCAAGACCATACGTAGTCTTGAACGAACAGCCTTTCTAAAAACTTTCTCACGCAAAATGACGCTGCCAGTCTTCGGTAAGCGGCAGGACAGCGAATACTTGATCACTCAGGCGATAGCTGAATATCTAAGTGTCTCAGAGAAATACCAGCTCGATGGCATTAGTTTTCGTTCTACGCAGGTAAAAAGGGAAGCGAAGGGGAGCCGTCGCAGGCACAAGGCGCCGGGAGGCTACAATATTGTTTTGTTCAGTAAGTCTGCGGGGGTAAAACACTCCGATAAGCATATGCGGGAATATCAGGTGCGGTTTATGCATGATTTCGAAGATGAACCTGGACATTTTCATCCCTCAATCCATCAGGTCGTAGACGCTGAGCCAGAGAGGGATAATGATTGGGAATTTCGTTCTGACTTTATGCTTTCCCAGCGCAAACATAGCCTTGAAATGATCCCTGATGGTCTGACTTATTATCACATTCAGGGGGTCTCCTATCAGAAAACTTCAACAGAAATTGAGCAAGGAATGCCAGTTATCCGGCCCACGGAAAAACGAAATCCAATTTGACTTGCAGATGAGTTAGGGGGCTGAAATGCCTGTAGCCCCCACGATTTCACACGAACATCATGCGCTCTTGCATGTAACAGTTATCTGTTATATTCTCATGATATAAATTAATATCATTGCTGATGAGAGGAAGGATATGACTGAGCAGATAGATTTGGTAAAAGAAGCAGAAGGTAAAGGGTTTCTGCGTGGAGTGATATTTGCTGTTGCTGAACTGATGCGGGGTCACGGTGATACTGTGATTAGCAAGGATGTGCTGGACACGTTAGGCGGGCAATTACACGAAGCGTGTCGTGAAAGCAGTGAATATGATGTTCGTGCGTTGCGTGAGGTCTTTTCCGATTTACCCTTCGGTAACGATGCAGACTATGACAACCTGCGGCTTGTATCGCTGGATTTGGACGGACGAGACTGCGATCAGGATGATGCCTATTCCTTCGAGGTACGCGGCGATTATGGCGCTGAAACGCTAGTCATTGCGCGCTTTGAAGAACTTGAAGCTGCACAAGCCTTTATCAGTATGAATGCTTCCTTGATGATGTCTGGAGAGGAAGTCGACGATGAATAAGCTAATTGCATTCATTCTGCTGCTATTTATGGCTCCAGCATTGGGCGTTGCCGGAGGTGTAATATTTTCCTTCTGGAATACAGGGAATGAGCTACAGCCGGTCTGGGGCAGGCTTTTAGTTTACATGGTTGTTTTAGTGTTTATCTTTAATTTAAGAAACATACTTACGGAACCGACAACGAGAGCAACGCGCAAGCACCGTGAAAGAATGTTGATGGCAATTTTCGGTATAATCATTTACCCGTTGATGGCTGGTTTTTGTTTGTTTGTGATTGAAGACTTCTCATTCAATCCGGGAACTGATAGTGCTCAACAGACTCTAGATATGGCAAATGAAAAATTAAAGGTCATATTGCTAACGATGTTAAAATATATGCCTTTCGCAATTAACTGCGGGTACATTTGGCTTGAGGGAATTGTACCACTGTGGACAAAATTGAGACCTGCCCCATCGGTGAATAACGGCGAGTATTAATTGTACCGCATGTATAAATAGCACTCTCGTATACAAACACAGATACAGAGTGAATACTGAAAAATATCACGAGTTCATGACGGGTAATATGACTAGTTCAGATAAGCTATTTCAGGCTCTTAACGTATGGGTTGAATTAACAGGCATTGACCCGGACGCGAAAAGTTTTACTGTACGTATGGGGGCGGGGCTATCCGATCTGACCATAAAAAGAATGCACGAAGAGTTACAGGAATCCCAAACTCTCGATCCTTCAGGCATAACAACTTATTTGTTGCTCATTGCGTTTTCTGAAACATATTTTAACAACCGGTCGTTTACCGTTGGGCAATTACTGAATGAGCCGAAAAATACGCAACATTACCTGCAAAAAAGTGGCGATTTTCTAAAAATGATTAATAGTGACGAAGTCAGTTTTTCGTATAAATGTTTTACCGAAAAGCTGACAGCGGCGCTAAAACAATACGGGCTGTATTCTGATAGCAGAGAGAAGGTTGTGGCTGACATCAGCACGATGGCAATGATTCGCCGGGATGCGCTGAAGTCATTTCAGGAGCTTTCCGTCAATCAGTTTACCCGTGGTGAACAGGCTGGAACGGACCACTTCTCATGGCTGAATACAGTTCACCAGTTCTGGAACATCAACTCATTGCTCGATGAAGCTGTCAGTGCGCGGGATGGTATCACTCTGAACCTTGTGCGTGACCCTAGCGACTTCTACAGCTATTTCGCGTTTACCGTAAAGAACGGCGGCAATCTGTTTGTGTTGTCCGATCACCCACAACATACCCATCCCATGCAACGAGGTATGTCACGCCGACCAGACAGGGAGTTTGACGAACGGGCCGGACGGCACTGGTTTCCGTACCAGCTGCTTAAGTTTAAGTACGACGAGGATGCCCGGACGCTGTACCGTGACCGATCAACTGATACTAACCTCGTTCCACGGCAGCAACGGGTGCAGTCCGTTTGCCAGCTGCAAGACTTGGAGGCAAAACAGATTATCTGGATAGCCCTCATGTTCGAGCTGATCGCAGACAAATACTGGCAACAGGGCTGGCAAGCGAAATCACTCAGCTATACCGCAGAAATGATTGCCTCACCGGCATTACTGGCTGAACAGGCTGCCCGTGCTGGCATGCCGGTAGTGCAAAGCCAGCTGCTAACCTTGCCAGAGCTGACGGTGGAAGAAATCTGCGCAGAAGACTTTCACCAGACCATTGATGCTGCTGACGGAGGGAAACCGCACAACTGGCTGGTAGCGCGTTACGGCCAGAAAGTCTCGCCTGACGTGCTCAATCTAGTTAAAAACGATGAGCATGTTCATTACCTGCCTTCCGTTAAGTCCGGTAATAGCAGGAGTAGGTCGGCACTGAGTACGGTAACAGATGTGCATCAGATAGCCTCCATGCCGCGCCGGGAATATGCCGCGTTAGCGAGCTGGGAAAAAGAGGGGCGCTATGAGCTTACACCGTTATCAGCTGTACAGTTTGGCGATGCCGGGAAGCTGGACTCCGACCGACGTTATATTGCCCGTTACAACTTTGCAAAAGCCATTACTCAGCTGGCCGATGAGGAATATGAGCTTACCCATGAGGAAATCGAAGCATGGTGGCGAGCTTCGCTGGAACGCAACGCAGAACGCTTATGTGCAATGGCCATAGAAGAAACAATCTGGCTCGATGATATTCGCAGGAATTCAGCCTCACCGGTGCTCTCTGTTGATTCTGTTCTGGGGAGATGTGCCTTTATGAACCGCTATGCAAGTCAGGAGGATGCCAACCGCAACAGCCATTACTTTGCTGAGAACTACCTTACAGCTGGTTACGATAAAGGTCATCTGTGCTATCTGATGGGTTCCCGCGCCTCCTGGTTCATTCATTTCATGCCGAGAGCTTCATATGATCTAGCGGTGTTGGCAGGTTGTCGGGTAGACGAATTACCAGAGGTATTGCAGCACTGGTCGAATGATAAAGATTACAGGGGGAACGCCATACTTGACCGAATCGATCCCGCAGCATGGGCGATACGTGATCCATGGAGCAGAAAATTTTGTGGAACGGTAACACTGGCGCTATCGAAAAGAGCGATGAACCGACTGATGAAAGAGCATGGAAAGGCCTGACGCGCCCGCGGCTTGCCCAACCGGGAAAGCCCCTGATAAGAATTCTCAGGTGCTTTCCCGGTTCCCGGTATTAGTTTGGTGCTCAATTTTGCGCATGCACAATCAATGGAGAGCGTTAGTTACATGTACAGAGTTACGGTAAACTCACTCGATAAAACGACAGTCATCAGATACAGGTCAGACAATGAAGAATGAATCTCAAGATCAGAATCTCGCCGCACTCCCACGTTCGCACGAGGCAGAACAGGCTGTATTGGGTGGTTTGATGCTAGCGAATGATGAATGGGATAACATCGCAGAAATCCTGTCTGAAGCAGACTTCTATCTGAAAGTACATCGCGTGATTTATCGCGAAATGGGCGTGCTTGTTAAGCAAAACTTTCCAATTGACCTCATAACACTGACGGATTCACTACGAGGTAAGGGACTGGAACAAGCCTGCGGCGGGTTTGGTTACATTGCCGAATTATCGAAGAATACACCCAGCGCGGCCAATATTCACGCCTATGCGAATTTGGTAAGAGAGACTGCAATTAAGCGCGAAATTCTGGCTGTGGTAAATGAAGTTGCTTCGGAGACAATGCAGCCGCGTGGCCGGACGGCGAAAGAGTTGCTTGATCTGGCAGAAAGTAGGGTAATGGGTATCTCAGAAGTACGAGCTAAATCTCAAACAGGCCCTTCTCCAATTAGCGCAATTCTAGGAAGTACCATTGAGCGTCTAGATCAATTATTCCACACTCCACACGACGGCATTACAGGTCTGGATACCGGATATAATGATCTCAATAAAAAAACAGCAGGGCTTCAGAACTCCGATTTAATTGTGATTGCGGCGCGGCCTTCGATGGGGAAAACCACGTTTGCAATGAACATCTGCGAAAACGTGGCAAACAGCCAGGATAAACCGGTGTTGATTTTCAGTCTGGAAATGCCGAAAGAACAGTTGATGATGCGTATGTTGGCCTCTTTAGGGCGCGTAGATCAAACCCATATCCGTACTGGTATGCTCGATGATGACGAATGGCAGCGGATTGCAGCTACATCAGGAGTGTTACTGGAAAGAGACAATATTCATATTGATGACACCAGTGGTCTTACGCCAACAGAGCTGAGAAGCCGGGCCAGACGACTGCACCGTGAATGTGGAGGCCTGAGTCTGATTATGGTGGATTACCTTCAATTGATGCGTGTACCCGAAATTGACTCCAACCGAACATTGGAAATTGCCGAAATAACTCGTTCTCTGAAAAGCCTGGCGAAAGAGTTGCAATTACCAGTGATTGCGTTGTCACAGCTTAACCGATCACTGGAAGCCCGTGCGGATAAGCGGCCACTGAACTCAGACCTGCGGGAGTCCGGGTCAATTGAACAGGATGCTGATGTGATCATGTTTATTTACCGCGATGAAGTTTACAACGAAAGAAGCGAAGATAAGGGAATTGCAGAAATAATCATCGGGAAGCAACGCAACGGCCCTATTGGAACCGTCAGACTTACCTTTAATGGGCAATGGTCACGCTTTGATAATTATGCCGGGATTGGCTCAGACGATTAATCAGGAATTAATATGCAAAAACAGGATTGGTTATTAAAACTCAGGAAGGTTTCGGAAATTTCGACACTGGAGAAAATTATTCAACGTAAAGAGGATACGCTCAGCAAGGAAGACTTGATTGTATTTTATTCTGCTTCAGATCACCGGCTTGCTGAGATTATTGCAGGTAAATACTTTGATAAAGTGCCATCGCATATGTGGCGATACGTGAGGTAATAACAAAACGGTATTAGTTCGTTTCGAATACTTTACTGTGGTACACATTTTGATGATTTTCCCATGAAGCTGATAATGTACTTTGCCTAGACCCTGGGTTCTTGATTCCCGGCCTGGTCACAGAAATAAAAGAAAAAATGCATGTAACACTTTACTGTTACATGTCTTTGATATATATTTGTATCAAAGGGCGGGATTAAAGATTTTATCATTCCTGCCGAAACTTATCTTTTAGACGGATTTACGCAAGGAATATAAAATATGAAAAAATTATTGCTTCTGGGTGTTTTTCTGGTTTCAGGCTGTGCAGGTTTTGGCGGGAATATGAAGACCGTGGACTGCGAGGCTAAAATCAAAATTCATACGTGGGGCGGGAAGCAAGAAGAGCCTGTTCACGTAAATGCAATGCGATCTGACCGCTTCGGGCGGGAGTTTGTACGCGTACAGAACCGTCCAGGTTATGCATTTCTTTTAGGCCGCTGGCAGCCGAAAGATACCTTCTCCGATTATACATGTAAGTCCTGATATTCTGATAACCAGCAGAATCATATAGCCCGGCCAATGCCGGGCTTTTCTGTTTAAGATCCGAGAGTACGCATTTCTCACGCGCTTAACGTATAGTGATGTTGGTGACTATCACCGACCAAAGGAGGATTTATGCATACAGACCCAATCATGTTCTGGCAATCAGTGCTGCTCATTGCAGCACTGGTGGTAAGTACGGGTTATTATATTCTGAGTGGTAAGAAGAAAAATTAAACGTTACATGTAACGGTTAATTTTCTTGTTAAATGCCCGTTGATTCGACCAACGGGCATTTTCCCCAATTCATATTCTATGATCATCGTAATGTTATCCGGGCAGTGCCTCCTTTCTATTAATCGGTTGCTGACAATTAATGACGGGAACTGTTTGCACAAATCAACGGGTATTTCTATACCGACGCCTATCATCCAGTAACCATCCCCAAATCCAGAAAATACCCGGTATTCTCCACTGATATCGTCTGAGCGATAATGCGAAATTATCTGTTCTCCGAACTGTCTGGAGGCCTTTCGAATCATGGTTGAAAGAGAATGATGCCAGGCATCGATAAAAACGTGATGGATAAAGCATGTTGGGCTGAGTGCAAGCGGTACTTCATTTTTCAACATGGCTGCATCCTGAAAGCGGCCCCTTAAAGAGGCCGTCATGAAGGTTACGCGGTTGCTGGCTGTTCACTTTCCGCGTACTGGCCGTTTTGCATTTCGTTGAGGGAATCAGCTGCTTCCTGAAGATGTTGGATCATTTGTTCAGCTGAAGTTCCCGGCGTAAAGATGCAGCATCCCACGCCTGCCTGTGAGAGGTAGTTCATCTTCAAATCTTCACCCGCAGCCAGAAAATCTACGGCCAGCAGAGGTGTGCGCTTTTCGTCGAGTACAAGCCAGGCAACCTGATGTTGACGCATCGATTTATGGAAATGCGCTTTCTTGTCCATATCAGGAGAAAACAGCAGGTCATCCAGGCTGACATTGCTTTTAAGAATGTAGGGGGAGGGGAATACAAAATTGATCGCATTATACATTTGCTGTTCTTCCGGGTTCATCACAGCTTTTACGCTCAGCTCGCCGGGGTTACGCATTTTTTTTCGTGGACGATAAATTTGTACGTACCAGAAAAGTGCGGCCAGAATAGCAAAGCCTACATAGTTGATTTGTTCGTCAGTCATTTTTTACCCCTTACAGAATTTAGGATTGTCTTTTACTAAAAGTGTTTTGGTTTGCGTCATTCCCTGGGCCTGGCCGCTGCTAAGACGCTCATAGAGCATGGCGAACCCGTCTTGAAGCGATATACGCTTTAAATCTGATACGGTAGCTGAACGACCGCACCACTGCGTAAATGACTGGTCTGCCTGCACGAAGGCGGCAAGCCGTGAATGGTCTGTACCACTCATTTTCTGCATATACTTTATTTTTTCAGATTCCTGCATGTCGCTTGCAGGCATTGAAATTGCCTGAGAGGTCAGAGGCAGCAGTAATAAGAACGGAATTAATCTGCGTGTTAACATATGTCACCATGATATAAAAATGTATCATATTTAGTCAAAAAAATGCAGACTTAGCTGCATTTTGCGCATGCGCAAAACAATTAGTTCCTGTGCTGGTATCGCGTACCTGGGTTATCCGTTCCCCTTAACTGTCGAGAGTAGAAGTTATCTAGGTTGTTAACCGGCTTTCGCGGATCTAAATCAGGTACATTATTCCAGTTCACGGAATGGCTTATGCCAGCCATATCATCATCACAGTGGCTTTTTTTAGCATTTGTTTCAGCAATATCCCGCCTGAACTCCCGCCAGATATGCTTCATGTCTTCAATAAAGTTTTTGGTCCAGTTTTTCATTGCGACCTCCCGTACACAATGGTTTGTCTTTCAAATTTTAATTCACCGTTCATAAAATATCCCTACACTTCGTATATCACTTAACTGTTACATAGTCAATGCCGTCCCTGGCTGTTATGGTTAGTTAACGCGGAATATTTTTATTATTCCCCCCTGTACTGGTCTGAAGTGGGATACCGGAATCACTGTTGCCGGAGGCCACCGGAGGATGAGCACTGCTTGAGTGTGTGCTTTCGTCTGCTGCTTCATTAGGGGTCGCTGCCTCGGCTGGGCCATTTCGACTGCCGCCTGACAGTGCTGGCTGAGAAGGAAGCGGTGATGGCTGCGGCCCCTGGTATTGCGCACTTTCATTAACCATTACCTGCTGCGCTGCGGGTGATGGCTCTGCGCCTGGCGTGGGTAGTGCTGGCGCTGTTGTTTCGGAAATTACAGCGTCCTGGCGAGCTGAGGGGAGGGTCCCGGATTGCTGCGCCTCAGTAACGGCGGGTCGTTCGACCAGGGTATTACCGGACGGATTAGCCCTTTCTGATGCTGCCGGTTGCTGCTGCTCCTGATGCTGTGGCACATACTCTGCGCGTTGCGGCTGCGCCGATTCAGTCTCCGCCTGCTTACGCGCGGCATATTCCAGCGGGCTGCTGATACCGCCGCGTGTGAAGCCACTCTCGCTCTTTTCAGGCGTTGGCTGTGTAGTTTGAGGCGTTGAGATATCACTGACTATCGAGCCTGTA
This sequence comes from Enterobacter cloacae subsp. cloacae ATCC 13047, assembly GCF_000025565.1. NCBI lineage: Bacteria > Pseudomonadati > Pseudomonadota > Gammaproteobacteria > Enterobacterales > Enterobacteriaceae > Enterobacter > Enterobacter cloacae. The sequence goes on along the minus strand of NC_014108.1, from coordinate 50,234 downwards.
GAATGAGCTTCAGCCGTTTCCTGAGCGGCTTTAAGTAATGGCCTGTAAAACGCTTCCGACTGAAGGGCAACGTTCTGATTAATAAATTCCTCTCTGTCTCTCCCGCTCAGATGAGCTGCATCGGCTTGCTCTGTGGCGCTGTCACGGAACTGCTGGATCTTATGTCCGGCAGCTGCGGCTATCTGATCCGTTGTCGTAGAGCGGCCATTAATATTACTCATATTGACCCCGGCGCTGAGATCCACTCCAACGGCTTTACCCACCTCACGTAAGAACCCTGATTTGCCAACGCTGGCCCCACCGTCGATAGCCTGTTGAGTACGGCCATCCCCGGACTGAGAGATAAATGGCGAGAGACTTTTCGCTATCTCTGCACCTAACAGACGAGAGGAAGACCCTGCATTGGTGCGTTCAGCTGAAGCAACAAAGCGTTCAATCGCCGGTGCATGCTGGAGATTTTGTTGTGCAGATGGTGCGGACCCAAAGGTCTGTTCAGAATTAGTGGTAAAGCTGTCATCGCTGACTGTGCTGCTACCCGTTTTAACCGTTGATGTAGATGCGTTCTTGCCGTCAGGCGTATCGCGCATAGACATATGGACTGTCCCTACACCGTTATCAGGGACAGCGTCTGCCTGCGTCTGGTTGATCAGGCCGCTATCCTCAAGGTTTCTGGCATCGTTCTGGTTAATCGCAAGGGTGGTGTTGGCTCCTGCCAGCGCATCGGCGGCTGGTTTATCACCTTTAAGTGCATCGCTAAGCGTGTCGAACTTGTCCTGACCAGAAAGCGCCTGATGCATATCGGTTTCGCCGTGTCGTCTGGCGTATTCCGGCATCGCCACGTCGCGCTCTTTGAAAGCGGTTTTCTCACCCTGGATAATATTTGCACCTTTGGAAGTTGACCAGGCAGAATTCTCCTGCATCTGTTTCGGACTGAAGTTGTTCCCCTCCAGCGTACCCATCTGTTCAGCAGAACGGGCAGCAGAGAGAATTTCGCGTGACTGGCTTTCTGTTGTTCCCGTGGCTTTGCTGATCTCCTGAATATTGGCTTTCTGTTCACGCATATCGTGAAGATTCTGGGTGAGATGTTCTGTCTGGGATTCACTGACCCCACTGGCGATCCCGCCTTCAGCATCATATGCATTATGGAGCGCGTCAGCACGACCCTGGCGTTCGTCACTTTCAGCGGCCGCAGTATATTGGGAGCGTGAATGTAGCCCTCCTAAAGTACCTCCAGAAGCCTGTAGCTGGCCCTGGCCGCTTGCATGTTCATTAATCGCACTTGTCGCTGTTTTCTCCTGCGTGAAGTCGGTGACGGATTTGCCTGTTGCACTGGCCGCCTGACGAGTACCGGCAGCGTGACCCAGCTGAGTCTCACGCTCGGTGGAATGCAGCTTGCCTTGCTGGTCAGACAGGGTGGAGAGCTGGCCTCCGCCATTTTTCAGGTTGGATTGTGCATCAGCGGTTTGCATCGTGTGACTCACGCCGCTACTGAGTTCAGACTGCTCTGTAACAGACATGTTCGACGCGCTGGCCGCATGCTGGATACCCTGAGCTTCACCAATGCTGGATTGAGCCTGAACCATTGAAGTTTCTGAAGCTGCAAGGAAACCTCCCCCCATATTTCCATTTTCGTAACCTCGCGTTGTGCCGGAGGCCCGACCACCTTCTACCGCACCGGAACGCTGTGCCGCTACGCCAGGCGTACCGCCCAGCGCAGAGATTTGCGTGAGGCCACTTTCAATAGCTGAGCTTTGGTTAAAGGACGTGGCGCTACTCATTAGCTCGATGTTGCCGATATCCGCAGCGGTTTGCAGGGTTGCATGGCCGCGATTCATGGCATCAATCTGTGCACCTTTGCCTTCTGGCGTAAAGGCTTTATCGCTGGTTTCTTCAGTGACGCGATCAAGCCGGCTCATGGCTTTCTGACCAAATGCACTGAGTCCATATGCGCTTACGCCGAACAACCCGGCTATCAGCATCGCGATTTGAAGGGCCGTCTCACGGGCAGATGCCATTACCGACATGGCTTTCATGGTGGAAGAAGGCCCCATTTGTACCGCGTCGATGCCAAGCCCCATCGATTTAAGGTCATTCATGGCCGTAAGAATTTCATCGGTTCCGGCCTGAAGGAGCAGGGCATCCGCAATCTGCCAGCTGGTAATAAAGATCCATAAACCAAACAGCAGTGTCAGTGCTTTCCCCATTAAGGGGGTGAATACAAGCAGTAACAGAAGTGGGGTCACAGAAAGGATAATTGCTATCACACCGGCCATGATGAAGCTTAGCCATTCAGGGTTTGTGATAGCGTCAGCCATACCACCGTTAATCATGGCGCGGTTTGTCAGCATTGTGGTTGCCACGTCAGGATTGTTCTGAAGCATCGCGTCTGTGATGGCCTGTGAGACGAGGACATTACTCATGGCTGTATTGAGCGAAAGCCCACTTGCGCCAAAAATGGTCTGTAGACCATTTTCCATGCGACTCTTGCATTCTGCTAACTGTGTGGCGTTACCAGAGGTATACCCGTTCTTCGTGCAGATATCAGCAATGCGCGCTCCATAGGCAGCAGGGTTCCCTAAATCACTTTTAAGAGAGACATAGGCCTGATCGCAGGTGACTGTCGCCCCCTGGGGATTTGATGGACTTACCCAGCTGGTATAGACCGCCTGATTTCGCAGGGGGGCAAGAGCTGATACCACATCCAGGACTGAAGAACCTGACTTGAGTGACCGGGGATCAAAGCCGCGAGTCTCTGCCACAGGAGAACACTGGTTCCACATTGCTTTAACGTTGGCGGTCAGATAGGGATCAAACTGAGCACCGTTGCGGTTCAGGATACCGAGAAGCATTTTGATTGGGGTTCCCTCCCCGGTGAATCGCGTCGTGGTGGCCGTATTGCGGTTACTCATATCAACAAAAGCCTGGTATGCCTGATTGGTAACGCCAGCAGTTAAAATGAGAAAATCGGGTATGCCGCTTACAGCCTGATACTGGTTGCGGCTCTGATCGTAAATATGGATAGTGCCTTTTGGTTGCACCAGACCGAAATAAACGATAGTCCCCAGCATGGTAAGGCCAAGCCATCCCATGCCCATCTGCGCTTTACCGGTTTCAAGGTATTCATAACCACCCTTTGCCGATTTCAGCAGCAGGGCGGAAAGCATCCCCATAACCACAAACGCTGTGACCATCGAGGCGTACTGGTTGTCATTGAAAATGAGTTTGACGCGCGTAAATGCATTCACAATGGTTGAGAAGCCACCCATGACCACGTATTCAGCATCCATCGCCAGCGCGAACGGGCTTACGGCCATCAACCCGGCGAGCAAGAAAAGGTGTCTTTTCATCAGCGTAAGCCTCCTGCGGCACGATCGCTTTGATCCTGGCGCTCCTGTGTTTCAAACGACTTGATGAAGCCCTGGTTCAGCGTATAGGACTGTAGGCGGCTGTTATAGGCAGCTTCAACTTTTGTACTGGCATCACGCGCTTGCGTGATCAGGTCATCGAATTTGGCGATAGCAGGCTTAAACAAATCCATACGGCAGGGCTTGGAACCGGCAGACGGATCAGCGAGTGGTGTGGATACCATTTCATTGACTTTATCAAAGGTGTTTTCCGTATTGCGGTACAGGTCGGTAAAGATGAAGTACGTGTAGTAAAGGCCAACCAGTTCGCTCAATACGTTCAGCGTCACAGTATCCTGGCCGGTTACTACAGCCTGTTTCAGAATGGTATAAACCGGGATATTGGTCTGGTTAATGAATGCCTGGTTATCTGAAGTCAGCGGCTGATTATTTTTGATACGGGAAACGATGCTTTCCATCTTCTGATACACAACGGTGCGGACAGGTCTTGAGCCGGAAGGAACACATTGCTGATCAATGGTTTTCACGTAGGCACGTCCGTTAAGCATATCATCCAGGGAAAACTTCTTATTCTGAGGGCAGCTGGTGATGGACTTAGCGACCGGGATTTTGTCGTTGGTTTTAGACTCGATCCACACATCACCCATGTACCCGCGAATGGTATCGGCATAGTCGCCCATCCCCACTTTCTTAGCTGCACGTTCTACGATTGACCCATGCTGCATCAGATCCCGGAAATCAGCCGGGCATCCTGAAATCATCGATTTCAGGTCTGCAATTGGTTTGTCATCAGCAGCTTTAATCTTTGAAGTGGTGTCACTCCACATACGATCAACAGCTTCATCGAGATTTTTCGTGCCGGTTGCTTCAGTCCACAGCCCTTTTAGTGCTGTCGGGTCGCGTTCGACCAGTGTTGTAGCAATAGGCTTCGCCAGCGCACATTCGTTTAGCTGAATACCGTTCAGGAAGTTAGTGATCTGCTCAATTTTACCCAGGGTGTCAGCGCACTCCTTACACATGGTTTTGAGTGCCATATCGAACGCAACATAAGGCGCGGCCTGCATTGCTCGTTGTGCTTTCTCTACCAAAAAATCAGGATCGAGGAAGGAAAAGCCTCCCAGGAATCCGTCAATGCCCCCACATCCTACCGACAGGCGAGGGGGGGAAATGGTGATAGGGTAATCGGTACTGGTAGTGGTTCGCGCCGTGAATCCCCCCATCGTGTAATAGCCTCGTTTTTGACTATCGAAACTGCTGGGTGAGTCATAGACAGCGTTATCAAACCATTTATCAGCCCAGTTACCGGCGGCGAAACAATGGATTGGAGATAACGCGCTGACTGCGAGAAGTAATAAATTTGTGAGTTTCATAATAATGCTTCCCTGTTAACGAATGGGGGTTGATTCGTTTCGCTGGGTACGAACGAAATATTTACTTTGAGGGACCTGGCCGTTAAACAGGCGAACCAGATTAAAAACATCTTCACGTAATGTATTTAAAGGCGAGTATCCGATTGAGACGGCTTGCCAGTTATTTGCGCCAGCATTTTTCTTAATCAGGACAATCACCGGAGTGCCATTAATATTGAATTTCGAACGCACCTCCGGGTTCTGAATGATGTCGATGGTTTTCACATACCAGTTTGTTTCCTTCTGAAATTCCTCCATGACGGGAAGCTGATGCTGGCAATAAACACAGCCTGGTTGTACAAAATAAAGAAGGGCAAAGTTCTTCCTGTTTTTGAACAATAAATCTGTGACCATCGCATTTTCAGCTTGTGCCTGAGCCTGCGGTGAAGACGTTTCAGCCTGTGCATGACTGAGAAGGCAAAACATAAGAAACATAAAATGAAGTAATGGTTTCATTTATTGGCTCCTTTTAACGGATCAAAGAATCCGCCCTGCTGTTTCTCATTGGTAAAGAACTGGCGCGGGTCAAGTTCGCCGTTGAGTACGCGAGTCATGTTGTAAATACTGGTTCTGAGGTTATCTAACGAATCGACGCCGACAGAGACAGGCATCCACTTGTCCGTATCGGAGTTGCGTTTGATCAGAATGGTAACGGGGGCACGATCAACGTTGAATTTTTTCCTGGCCGCAGGCTGGCGAGTAATATCAATTTCTTTGATATACCAGCTGGTTTCACGCTGAAAGTTTTCAAGGATACGTGATTGCTGTACGCAGAAACCACAATTAGGCTCGCTAAAGAAAAGCAGTGCATATTCATCACGATTTTTAATCAGACTTTTACTTTTAAGCTCCTGACGTTCGCGCTGTTTCTCAGCGTTGCCTGGATTCGTGATCGGATAATCTGAAGCTGCATTCAGTTGGGGATTTTCCAGCATCACGTAACCCGTCAGGCTGGTAAATGCAGCTGACTTTCTGCGTGCAGCATCCTGAACTTTGTAGTAATCAAGAACAACGTCAGGGGATAATTTAAACAGTGCGTAATCCCTGGTTTTATCCAGTAAATCCTGAACATCCTTTGGATGCATCTTAAATAGTTCATCGGCAGAAGGAATTACAGGGCGTGGATATTTATTTTCTGCCTTCTTTTCTTCCTCCTTTTTGGGAGTCTCATACCAGAATAAACCGTGTCTGGGGTTTTTAACAGGTGCAGCAGCATCACTGGTAGCCAATACCGGAAATGAAAACAATGTTGCACCGACCAGTATCATTTCTTTGATCATATATGCCTCAATGAAAGAGCAATTTGCGCATGCGCAAATGACTTAAAAAACGGGAATGAGTTTTTCTGTCGTCGCGATATCAATAAAACCCCAATAGCGGCTGTCATAGCTGTTAATGGTGTCCCCCACGGCAAAGGCTTTTCCTTCGGGGATAATGCCGGTGAAGTTGAATACCGGAAGGGCATTCCCTTTGTGGTCATGGGCCATCGCTCGCGCAATTTCTACACCGTCACAGTAAAACTGGTTGCCTTCGCGCTGAAGGTACTGACCGGCGATACAGCCCAAACGCTTCACCAGGTTCGCTTCGCCACGGGGCAAATAACGGTCTTTCAGATAGAAGCGCACATACTGGTCCTGCTCTGTGGCCTCATGACCGGTACGAAAAAGCACGACCGGAAATACGCTGTGCGTGGCCGGGATCAGAATATGGGTAAACAGACTGTATGCGAGCACCAGGGAGAGGGCTATGGTGGTGGTGTTGAGATATGCGCGCGATTCATCGGATAGCTGAATGCGCGTTGCCAGACGCTTCAGAATCATCATGCTTTCTCCAGTGTTGTGATCAGGCGCTTAACCTTTTCATCCGGCGAAATCATGTTCATTCGCTCCAGCAGTGCGCGAACGGACGCATCACCATACACGACAGCTGATGCCTTATTGACCTTTTCCAGGCCATCGCAGTAACTCTGAATCTGCATGTCAGGCTGGTAGATAAGAGCTGGTACTTTATTGATGCCGTAAATGCGGAACAGCATGGGGTCGATGAGCATTTCCGTACCCCACATCTTGCATTTTGCCCCTTCGCAGGAGGGATCTGCGTTAAGTACATTACGGGTCAGCGTAATGGTATCGACCATTTTACTGATCCCGCCTACTGTACCTCGCATGACCATCACTCCTCCTACTTTGGAGAGGTCGTGTGCATATTTACGCAGAGTGACAAGCGGCATACTGCTGGAAACAAACATGACGAGCTGATTACCGGCGAGTTTTGGCCCGTCTTCTTTCTTCTCATCATCCTGCATACCAGCAGAGGCAAAAACCTGCGACTTCACCGCCTCCTGCTTTTTCTTGAAGGCATCACTCTTTGAAAATTCGGCAATTGACGACGCAAACTGACGCGCCACTCCCTGTTCATCATCATTGAGTGTCTGCACAGCCTGTGCATTCGCATTCCGGGCTGCGGCCATCATTTCTGGTGATATTTTTACTGACAGGGGTTCACTACCGGTTGCACAGACACCGAACGTTGCAAGGGAGGCCAGGAGAAAAATGGTGCTGTTCTTCATCAGTGTTTCTCCGGGTTATCATGGCGTTCGGACTGTGCAGGTGAGGCATCCTGTTCTTTATGTTCTGGTGCCTGAGCTGCGGTTTGGGGATTTTTGCTCACGACCAGTTCGGTCGTTTCAGGCACTGAAGAAAATGCAGCATATGTTGCAAATGCTATTTCAGTGACAAATATGATCAGGTGACTAACCGCATACATACCGGCGATGACCGCTATGGCTGGAAGCACTGAAAAATCCGCCCCGCTGAAGGTATTGTTCAGCTTATTTGCTTCCAGCCAGGTAATCAGGTTTGTCTTATCTGTTACCCACGCAGCCATATCTCCCCCTTTAAAACACAGTAAAAAAAAGAAGATTGCTGATACGGAAATGTTTTTGTTCAGAATTAGGCTTCGCATTTGTTTTCCTTAAATTTGTGCATGCGCAAATGCGCTTACATAACTGAACCCGAATAACGGACGCAGCAGTCTTTTTTCTCGAACATCATCCACATGAAGTTGTCTTTTCGTGGATCATGTTTCCCGCCGGTCCAGAGCAAGCCCTCACGGCCAATAGGGAGGCATGTTGTACTGCGAGCAGGGCGCATCATCTGCAATTTGAAGCGATCTTTGCGCCAGATAGGGGCCAGTTCCCGGTAGCATCCATCGTCTGATGTATTCCAGAGCAGGCCGAGGCGACCCATCATATAAATGGTTCGGGCTGCAATACCGGCGTTGGCCTCTACGTAGTCTGTGGAGGTAATGGAGCCTGAGAGTGGGTAGGCATTTCCCCATGAACCCATACACCAGAAAAGGGCATTAAGCGGCATCCCAAACGAAGCCGCAGCTGCGTCTGCGGAACAGGTGATCGTGGAAATAGGATTGGCAAAAAGAAGGGCTTCCGGGTTAATGATCAGACTTAAAATGTCATTGTTCCACTGAGGAAGGATCTCAGTCATCATCGCCACGTCATACCCTTCATCATCGAGGCAGGGAATGTCGTAGAACATGTTGAGAATCTTCCACGCCGGGAAGATATAATAATGGGCTTGCTGGAATGCTCTTTTAGAGGTGCTGTTTTCGTTCAGCCCCCCGGCCAGAGTACCTGGCTTTGGCGTAGTCAGTGTCGTACCGAGAGGCATCATGCAGTAGGGATCAGAAACTGTATCAATGATACGTTTCGGCTCCCAAAACGAGGTTTTCAGGCCGATAGTTGGTACTGCGCCCCCTTTGCAGACACAAACAGGACTGTCGCTGTGGCTGGCATTTTCTTCGCCGCCTACGATTTGCACACCGGCTATACGCATCGGAAAAATACAGGACCAGCCGATATCCGTCACCGGGTTCAGGAAGGAAGTTTTGCATTCCGCGCGAGCTGCGGGAATTAATGCGTTGAAGGCTGTGCTGAGTACATCGGAAGTAGCACTGAGCATGTCATCCGACATCAATTTCAGAAGCGCTGTGGATGTTTTCTTTTCGGGATTCCAGGCAAATTCGTTGATTACCAGGTGTGCGCCTTCCTGCTGAACAATACTGGGAGTGACTTTCACATCAAGGCGCTGTTGCAGCGTGGGATCAAGTATAAATGCCGGGCGACCCAGCGACTCGCCTTTGGTTATGACATCGCCGTGGGTATACAGCACCATGTCGGTATCCTGGACGTGCGATTTCAGCCATTCCTCCTGGCCTGGGGATATCACCACAATGCGCTGGGGCAGATGAACATGCTGTAATGGATTAAACGTATACCCTTTCGGATACAGGATACGGCCCTCTTTATCGGGAACATCGATGAGCGAGGTATAAAAGGGAACGTAGGTGCGGGTTCGTGTTTCTTTGGCAACAGGCAAAGGAACGCCGCGAAATGCATGCCACGATTCGCGGTTTTTATTCATTTCCTTTGACCAGTCAACACTACGGACGCGACTCTCAATTTCACTGAGAGCATCGGGTTCGGCAATGTCATAGATCTGGCCTATAGTATTGCCGACAGTGGCAGCACTGGCGGCAAAGGACAGAGTGGCACTAATCAGCAGCGTCATTATTTTTTGCATAATGGATCTTCGTTCATGATACGTATTTGTATCATAAACTATAATCAATTAGATGGCATGCTGATTTTTTAATTAGTTTAAATTGATTTTGTGAGTTCTCATATCATGTTGAATAGATTGTTTTTATTGCTCTCATCCGTGAGAGCGTTGATTAATTATTAATTTGTTTTTTCGTAGAAATCCTGGGTGATTTGATTAACATCCTTCTGGATTTCATCGGTTGCTTTTTTCACCATATCTTCAACATATTCGCTGAGGTCAATCTCCGCAAAGTTGATGGCGGCAAACTCGTCTGGAGTGAATCCCCTGCACTGCGGTGAACCCGAATCGCCCCAACCACTGAAGTTCTTCAGCTGCGGTCTGCCCTGTTCATGAATAATTCTCGCCAGCTTGGAGTTAAAACAGCAGTATGAGGTTGCCTTCTGGACACAGCCCAGCAGAGGGATTTTCTTTTTGCAGTATGTCCCGACTTCATGACAGTAACCGGAACCGGCCTGCATAGCGGTTTCCATCGACGTCTGATCGCAGGCTTTCATGAGGTATTGCATAGCGAAGTAAATGGCAACGGAGATCGCCAGACTTGTCGGGTCAAAGGCAACCAGCATGGCATCACCAAAGCCCTGGGCTGCCATAGACGATGCGACAGCTGCATCACCGGTCGCCTGCATCGCGACGGTATAGTAGGTATAAGCCTCCTGCGCAGCGCCGTACACTTTGGATATGGTACTGGCCGCCGTGGAGATATTACCCAATGCTCCTACGGAGTCGGTGAATACCTTCCCTTCGCTTTTGCAGCAGTTCTTAAAGGCCGTATCTACCCCAGCGAGCTTGCAATCCTGCGCACGGCCACTGAAGATAAACAGCTGATCCATACATACGCCATCGTCAGACTTCTTACCGTCATTGACCAGCATTGAACCGTCTATGTTACCTTCATCCACCGGCTTGTTAACGCTGACATCAATGCATTTATTGGGAGAGCATGACGCTCCGCCGTTATTATTCAGGCAGGACTGATTTACACCGATTGGGCAGTAGTTCTCCGACGTGTTCCAGACACAGTTTGTGCCACTGAGCGTTCCCTGTGAGCAGGAATACTGCGTGGATGATGACGTGGATTTTACACACTGACCATTTTGTATAACGTAACCTGACTGACAAACGGCCTGCACAGGTCCGGCATCGGACACGACTTTACACTGGTTGCCATTGACCAGCGTACCCGTGCTGCACAGATAATTCAGGTTTGTGGTTGAGGTGTGTTTGCACTGACCACCTTCGAGCACAGTCCCGGATGGACAGGTCAGCTGCACAGCCCCGGCATCTGCGTTAACGACACATGAGCCGTTAACCATAGAACCGGCAGAGCAGAGGTATTGCGCGTATACAACAGTTGTCCAGAATTGGGCCGGACCCTGCATGGTGATCCGGCATTCTGCCAATTGATAACCGGCAGGGACATTAGTGCAACGGCCTCCGCCCGGAACCTGCATGATTGCGCTAGGCATCACACATTTCCCGGCCCCGTCATAGGCCCATTGTTTACCACCAACATTAGGACAACTAACTGTGGGCTGAATCTGCTGCTGAGTGATACAACGGCCATTCTGAATGAAAGAGCCTGCGGGACAGGTTTGCGTCGGGGCAGTGTAGGTATAGGACTGACAGCCATTACCTACCATTACATAGCCACTTGGGCAGTAGCCCTGGGCCTGTAACAGACTTTCTTGCACGCAGCGGCCATTCTGGATGAAGTAGCCATTGGGACACTGGCTACCCAGAGGGGCATATTCGTATTTCATGCAAGCCCCGTTTGCCTGCATTGTGTATCCCGGCAGGCAATACGAATTCGCCGCCGTAGAATGATTTATCGTGGCAGTTTGACAGGCCTGATATTCGCCTTCGTCGCCCAGATAACCATTATTATTTAAATCCTGACCGCATACGAAATTTGTTGCAATAGGATTTGCCGCTTTTGCTGGCAAAATACCAATCAACATAACGAGCTGGCACAGGATTAGAATGGAACTAATGAACTTCCTCAGCATTTCCAATATTTATCCTTATTTGCTTGAACCATCTGGCTTCTTGGGATTGCCGGAACTACAGATCATGTCCTGACCAGCCTGGCGAATAACCTGCATGATCGCTGAAGCTTCTGCGAACTCATTAAGACACTGGCAAGCTTTAATAACTTCCTCGCCAGGTTCAGCAGGGCATTTGTTCGTTGCATCACACTCATAATAGAAATTGTCATATTTGATCACGCTCGCTTTATTATTTTTATCAACCTGCCCGGAAACAGCCATGTCTGGAGTTTGTTTCGGCTTACGGGTTTTGCACATATTTATACAATCACCCACTTTCGGCATGTCAGGCCAGAATAATTCACCTGCACCGTAAGTTACCTTGCCGTTATTGAACATTTTGTCTTTATAGTCGCCGGGCGTGACGGTTTTATCGATGTAGGCCTTACGCTCAATTATTTTGTCGAAATTGAAGTCTGTCTTGCGGTTGCATCGGTATTGCCGTTTCTTTTTAAACCAATCACGTTTCACAGCGACAGAGCAGAAGCTGCCCTGAAGAACCTGGGTTTGGGGAAGAGGGATAAGGCCGGTGTTGATGCTACCAGTGAAAGTTTTCACTCCGTCCACAGTTTCATCGACAAGCTGACAGTTTTGGTCCTGTTCATAAGCAGTACAGGTGTTTGAGACATACTCATCACCTTCACGACAGGAGAGGTCAGCCTTCAGCCGTACCAGAGCATATCCTTCGCCTTCACCAGAGACTTCGACGCGGATTTTGAATTTGACCGGGCCATTTTTATCAAGGTACTTTTTAAAGTCCGTATTCGGAGATTGGTTCCATGACTTGCTCAGTTCGCATGCGCCAGGCACCGGGCCTGCATCGTTCCAGTTGCCATACGGTCCTGACCAGACGACTTTATCTCCGGCCCACAGTTGCATCCAGTCATCAAAAACGGCGTTAATGAGCGTAGCGCTGGCTATACGGGTGTGGTCTTTGATGAAAAAGTTAGAATCAACTTCAAAGTATTTACACGTACCGCTCCAGTAGTTATCACCCAGACGACCTAAAACCAGTTGCAGGCAGTCAGTGCCACATTGCTGAACGGAACCTTGCCCTCCATCAAAGGCGATAATTTCATTCAGCTTAGGTTCATCCAGATTCACGTTGCGAGTGATATCGCATGAGTACACATCAGACGTTTCGTTTGGGTTCAGGCTGCCTTCAGTGATCATGCGGTAGGCATCACTGGTGGTCTTCTGACTGTTGGCATCCGTCTTCATGGCGTTATAATTATCCTTGTAATTAAGGATTTTTTTACCATCAGCAGTACCAAAGAAACCTTCTGAATCACCAATCGAACATGAAGCTGTGTCACCGCCAACGAAAGATGCCGATACGCCGTCAACCTTAATCTGACTCAGTGTGAACCAGGGGTTTGCCCGCGAAAGTGCCTGTGATGCGCCGCCACCCAGATCGTTAAGAATTTGGCCCAGATTATTCCAGGCGAGATTGCTGCCACAGCTGTTATTTATGCAGTAACAACCACCCAGTTCCGTCATAGCGACATTTTTACGGCCTAGTTGGTAGCTCTTGGGATCTGCAACCCAGGCCCAAGAAGTGCAGGTAGCAGCATTATTCGCATCGGAACACGTCTGAAAGCCGTTACTGCAAACTACTGAAATATCCCAACCTGGTGACGTTGTGATGTCCAGGGAGCCGTTCATATCGGTATCCTGCATGATATTCAGCAGTTTTAAATTACCGTTCGTTGTGGGCTGAACAAGCATGCGCATGAACTCAGATGAGCCTTTACAAACGGCTTTGCCGTTAAATGCGGTTTGGCCGTCATAGGTTCGCATATTGTTTTCACCGGATACCGGACGGATCTGCGATTCATTTAAACGGGAGGCGTTACTGGTTTTCCCTTTTACCGTTGATGAAATAGAACCTGCGATATCCTTACTTGCAGTAATTTTGGCTGTGTCCGGGGTGGCCTGAATTTGCGCATGCGCAAATGAAACAGGGAGCATAAATGCTCCCAAAGCCAGGATATTCACATTCTTCATCGACCGGCCCTCAGTACATCCGGGTTCACCCCGGAGAGTATTTTAAGAGCATCAACAGGTTCCTTGCCCTCAGCCATAAGCCGATCGAATGCAGCAACATCTGCACCGTCTGACGTGTTAACCCAATAACGCCACTGATCCACACAAAGACGAGCCACTCCCATACCCAACGGACAGTCGATAAAGACTTCACCGTATCGTGGTCGGGCATTACGAACACTGCTCAATAGCTTAAGCGGGAAGCCTTCCGTGATGTTAGGAAGAAGGCCTTTCTTAACCGCTTCGTCGTACATGCGCGATTCCAGGTAGTAACGCCATTGGGCGTTTGCCTTAACAACCGGGCCTAGACCTGGAAGCACTTCATAATCCAGCGGTGACTGAAGGACGATCCCCATCGCGCCGCGGTATTTACGAGCGCGACGATAGCCTTCGTTTATCATCTGGGTCAGACCGTCCATCGAAACCATGCCGGTTTTCTGCAACATCGAGGCGACTTCCTCGACCAGGATAATGCTCGGACGCGAGCGGTCGGAGAGGTACAAATCCATCGTAATCGCGTTCATGAGGTTCATGACCATTGGGAAGAATAGCTGCTTAACAGAGCGCAGCTTCTCCAGGTCAGTACAGACGAAATCATCATCTTTGATGTTGAAGGTCGTTGGACCGCAGAAGAACTTGCCAAAGGCGCGATCAGATTTAAAAGCTTTCAGTAGATAGGCGAGCTGGAATGCGACACCTTGAATCTCTTCAATACTTTTTTTGTGCTTATCGCTGTATTCCGACTCCAGAAATTTGCCGGATGTCAGAAAATCAGTGACGGCATCCGTTCCCCTGATACCATCACCTGAACTGTAAGCGTGGCGACAGGCCTGATCTATCAGGTTGGCTTCCAGTTCATTCACATATTGGCCGGTGAACGCGTATGCGGCAGAACTAAAGACTATCTGTGCCGCTGAAATATTCTGGGCCAGGTCTTCATCATCATTGGCTACAAAATCGAGGGGGTTGATGCATATGGGATTTTCGAGGTTGAAATCTATGTAGCGACCTTTGCGTATGCGTGTCAGTTTTTCATAGCTTTTACCCAAATCCATGATTCGCGTTTTGGCACCAATACTGGCGTAATCATCGATCATGCTGTTCAGGAAGAACGATTTACCCCCGCCCGTTTCTGCGATCACAACGAAGTTGTGAGCGTTCGCTCGCTTATCATACATGTCGAGTGAGATTAGCTGACCCTTGCGGCCAATGAGGGATTGCACCGGACGGCCACCGCCACGAAAATCTGTCTGAACCGGTAGGAAGCGTGCGATATTTTCATTATCGAGATAAAAATGACGGTCTATATTATCGATATTGCTTTCGATGTTATAAAAGCCGAAGGGCAGGGCTGTATAGAACATGACGTTCTTAATCGACTGCTCGTACATCATCTGGAAGTCAAAGCCCTCCCATAAGTTCTTAGCCTGCGCAGCGGCCTCAAAAGCTTCCTTTTCCGTTTTACCAAACACCCAGAGCTGCGGGATCATGTAATGGAATTTGCTGTCTTTGGCCATCATGCTTTGCATGATGTGATATTCCTCCATTCGTTGGCGTAACGAATGCGCCAAGCCAGCACCAACGCGCTGGAACATCGTTTGTGTTGCCTTATCGGTTATGTTTTTGCGCAGGTCGTCGTAAACGATTGTCAGGGTATAAAGGAAAGGCGACTTGATTTGTCGCATGTCGTCCTCAACACCCATGTAACCGCCAAACAGTTCATTCGTATTGAGTGGGTTATTTTTGCCCTGTGGGACAACATTGGGATATAGACATACACCGTAGCGGTGTCCGGCATAAATTAAAGAGCCAGGATCGCTAAGGTCGATGTTTGTTGCGTTCATCTGTTTACGCAGCTGCCGTTCCGGGTCATACAATCCGTTATTAGGCTCACCACTAAAGAATTCACCGGCCCATTTAATCAGATCAGAGGCCTCCCAGCGGCGGGGTTCCATCCCCGCAATGCCGAAAGATTCATGGATTGCTACAAGAAGTTCTTCAGAGATGCGCTGCTCGTGCTTGATGGTGAAGAACAGACGGAAGTTACGTAGCGGGATGTTGAACAATTTAGCGACCCCGTCAGCACCTTCACGCAGAAATTTTTCCATCTGTGCCATGTTCATAGCTGTAACGGGATCGCTCTTATCGCGTATATTGCAGTATTCTTCAATATGACTGTTCAGATTATGGTCGGGATATAAAATCCACTGGCATACAGTTCCTTTCGGGAATTGGGAGCGCACGATACCATGCAGCTTATCGAGCTTGTCATTTCCCATAAATGCCAGTGGTTTGAGTTCCCAAATCCAGCCAAGCGTATTGTCAAAATTTATGAAGGCGTTTGTATCAACATCCTCTCCTGGCAGGCGTTTCTTGAATGCGAGATAAGGTAAATATTCGCTAGGCTGATCGCGAACTGCCATATTCAGAATATCGGATTTAGTGACTTCATTGCGCAGGAACAGGTGGCGCTCAGCAACCGTTTTCAGAGTGTTAAGCATTTAGCCTTTCCCCCCCATCAGGAATGATGGCGCTGAATCATCTGTAGAAAGCTTGTAGTCAGTCAGGACGAATTTCGGTCCATTCAGCATGGTGAAGACGTAACGCGGCATGTAGGCTGTCTGGTCATCCAGACCTGGTGAGTAGGAAAGGATGAGCGTTCGAACCACTGTAGGCTGACGAACAACCGGTGTCTGCGGGGCTTCAACCAGCTGAGCCATTTGTTTGTAAACACGGTCACGATATTGCTGGTATGACGGATCTGCTTTTGTTGCCGCAGCCTGATTCGTGGCCGCTGTTTTAGCGGCAGATCCCTTTGGGTCATCAGCAACGCCATCTTCGGTAATTGCATGCCCCATATCCACGCCGGTTGTTGCCTCAATATAAGCATCGTCTGACGAAATGCACTTACCGTAACCATCTTCGAGCTTACATGCGAAATCACTGTGGTAAGGCAGAAGAGAGCAGCCTGAAAGAATCGAGGAACCCAACAGCAACAGAGAGATTTTGGCGAGTTTCATTATTTGATCCTTACTTGTTTGATTTCGAGTGTCGCGGTTTTCTGAACAAAGAGAGTCACGTCTTTACCAGGGCCGGTTTCAAGAGCTGGAGAGGTTTGCTGAACGAGGTTTAACAGGTATTTTGATACCTCAGTAAAACCTCCGGCCACGCCGGTCGCAGCTGCATTTTTAGAGGCTTCGTCTGGCTTGATGGTATTGATGCTACCCAGAGGGGAAACGTTCTGCTGAATGCTTTGATTGCCAATAACGTTCGCAAAGCCCTCAATGGATTTAGCAAAAACAGTCGCGGCCATCAGACGACCGGCACGGGATACCACTCGCGCTGACATATCACGTTTACCGTCACGATCAGAAACAAATCCGGTAACATCACCTTCAACGATGTAACCGCCATCCATTGTCATACAGTGCATAGAAACAGGAAGCACAATGATGCGTTCAGCGCTGAGATTGCCGGAGGCATTGGCTATCACGAAGCACCCGCGCAGGTTCATTTTGATGAAGTTAGGTAACTGTGCCGGAGCCTGAACCCTGAACATCACTGTCTGGGGATTATCAGAGCCATACTGACCTGTAAGGGCGTTAACGCCAACCAGGAGCTTTGCTTTCATAAATCCAACCGGCAACTGGATCTCGTTCTTTTTTGCGGAGTTATCCTCCTGGGGAGCTGCCATACCAATATCGCCGTTACCGTCAGATATACCGCCGACCCATACAACAGAAGGTTCCTCTCCATTTCCTGAATCCTGTTTACCCCCCTGAGAGGATGGATCAGTGTAAGCAGGAGGTGTGGGATAGCTCAGCATGCCAGTACCGTCGGCTGCATTACCGGAAGCCGGTGATTGAGCATTTTCGCTCTGAGCAGTTTGCGAACTTCCCGCTGGAGTGTTTGTATCAACAGCAGCAGGAGGAGGGGTGAGACTAAACTGGCCTTTTGCCATAGCATCAGCCACTGCGTCTTTAACCTGATTATCAATGCCTGATTTGAGATCTTTGATCTGACCACCGAGAGTGGAAACAATATCGTCCTGGACGTAAGAGCTGGTTTTAGCCTCAGCAACATCAGTCTGTTTAGGAGGTTCGACGGGTTTCTTTTTATCCTGACCCGTCAGGTAATAAATACCCAGGGCAATGATAACGAAAGTACCAATAGTGCCGTACTTTTTAATATTCTTCTGCTGAGCAGAAGGCTGGCGATGGAACCAGGCTCGCGCTTTTTCGATAAGCGGGAATTTATTATCAACCATTACATTGTCTCCCTGTGAACGATGACAAGTGATGAAAGCTGGCCTCTGCTGAGGGAAAGACTTTCAGCAGTAATGGCAAAAATATTTGTTCCAAAGTTTGAATTAAGGAACATTGTTTCAGTCAAAGTGACGTTGTTTAATGCGCGAATGGTATACTGCGAACCGCGTAAACCTGTGCCATCGACAAGAACATCCCGCTCTTTGCGAATTTCAATTGGTATATGACGGCCACGACTGTCATATATATTCTGCATCCAGCTTCCGCGATCTGGAACAACTTCAAAACTTTCAGGTAATCCTTTACCGCCAGAACCATCTGAAATTATTTTGGTTGTTAGCGCAATTGCAGCTTCTTCCAGCGGCAATGACCCAAATAAGGCCTGATTATCTTTAATACGATCTTTCGTATCTGAACCAAGTAAAACCTTATGAGGATTTTCATACTTAGGCAGTGCGATTAATTCAAAGGTAGAAGTACCGCACGTTAAGTAGAGTTCTGTCGGCTCAGAGTAATAGTGATTTACACCGTCTTGTGCTAAATACTTAAACTTTACCCAGAATGAACGACGGTCAGAACCAACACCGACTTCAACAGGCTTTTCTTTACTGTATACAGGCTTAGTTGCCTCGCCAGATTCACAGACCAGCCGGTTAACGTCGCGGTTTGACAGAACAACCTGGGTAGAGACTTCAGGTAAAACACGCTGAGTATTTTGAGGGAATGTTTTCTTATCGGCAGCAATGGTCTGTGCTGACATTACTGTCAGAAAAACTAATAATGCTTTTTTCATATTTTAACCTTGAATGTCAAGAATCCAGAAACGACCTTCTGAAACCGTGTAGTCAATATACATTTTTTGGGTTTCTGCTGGTTTTGCTTCCTCGCCAATAATTTTCCGCGTTTCAACACTAAACTGAATACGATACTTTTTCTTCGCGGCTGTGGTGTATTTAATATCCTCTGGATTCTCTGTAATGGTGATTGCCTGTTCAGGCAGCAATTCCATGAGCTGAGAAACCGTATTAAACTGCTTAAAATACTTTGAGCGTTCATTAAGTTTCACGCGTACAGCCTCATTGCGGTCTGGATATACCAGGCCAAGCAAGGAAGAGAATTTACTGTCAATTGTGGCTTTCGATATAGAACCGTAATCAGCGATGACAAGTCGCAACAACATCCGCATATACTCGGCAGATGCGCTTTCCCCTGTAATTAACAGGTCACTGGACTTCGCGCCGTAAGGTACAATGATCGTAGTCTGATTTTTTTCTAACTTATCTACCTTCTGATAAGTTAAACCGTTTAAAACGACTGCTGCGATAAGCGCAGCGCGAAAGAATTTCGTTTCCGACTTTTGTTTTTGTTGGTCATTTAGTGCCTCAGTGACAACCTTTTTTGCCGGGAGTTTATTCGGCTTTTTGAACATCTTTTATTCCTCCAGCTTCTTCGCCGATGAATTTGGGTAGCCATATATTTCGACTAAACCGAGTTTATAGAGTGTATGACGGAAGAACCCCCGGCCTTTAGTACGCTTAATTTTGATAATAACGATGGATACGGGGAATAGAACCGCCCAGGTAAAACCACCCAACTGCATACTTGCGAGATAACAAGCAATGAGGATCATCCATTCATCCCTATCAAACCAAAATATCTGAATAGGTTGATGGGGGTAGCGGAAAAATCGGCCTTCTCTAAATCCGTAATCCATCGTTAATTTCCTTTAGAAAATTGTCGCACCGAGAGACTGGGTGATCTCATCGAGTTTGATCAGGCAGGAACCAGCCAGGATGAATGGCAAGGCGCGGGTCCATCCCTCATTCATTTTTGTGGAACCCATTGCAATCAGCCATGCACCACCCACGAACCCGATAGGGCCGCTCGCAATTTTGTTAATTGCGATGTCATAAACGTTATAACCAAATGAACCGGTGGAAGGAGTTGTAAATGCAAACACCCCCTGGCTAACGGCAAGTAACGCCAGCGCCATAAAGAAGGCTGTGATTAATTTCGCCTGGCGTGACTCCATTGCCTTACGCAGTTTCTGCATATGAGAGTCTACGAATGATGGCGATTTATTGATATTAATAGAAAGAGCGGAAAAGTTGTTTTTGCAAATAGTTTGCATAGGTAAACTCCGGTTATTTAGCAGGTTTAGCGGAAGGTTTTTCCAGCTTTGTTACGGCTGGCTTTTCGAGTTCGGTAATAGCCGCAGCAATTTTTTGCTGGTTAAAACCGACAATCAAATTAGGTTTGGTATCGACATTAAACAGGAACGATGGTGTTCCATTAACACCTACTGCCTGAAGTATTTTTGCGTGTTGCTCTATTACTGCATCTGCCTCCTTACAAGTTTTCAGAGCTTTTTGCTTAGCCATTTGCATGGCATCTGCACCGTCAGGGTTGTGCGGCAGTTCGGATGAATAAACGTATCGAACTGCCGCATCTTTATCGTCGGAACAAATTACGTGCTCAATTTTGGCGCGCGCCAGGGGATGACCTGGGTTTACCATGAAAATCAACTTACGTTGAACGGGGTGATCTTTTGAGTAGGTTTTGATCCACTCGTCATAAGCATGGCAATACGGGCAGTCAGGGTCAGTGAACTCGTAATATACAGGCGCATCTTTCGGGCCAATCGTAATTGCTGAGTCAAGAGGCAGGCCTTTCAGAGTATCGGTCAGGCCATTCATTTTACTTTGTTCGGTCAGATTCACACCGGATGAATCATACATTTCCCCGAAAATTAAAACGCCTTTCTTGCCATCTTCACCAGGATGGAAATAAAGAATATTGCTGCCGGTTTTGACTTCATAAATACCCTTAACAGGTGACTCGCCAAAACCTGTAATACTCATGCCGTTAAAGGAAGCGGCCAGCTGGTCTTGTGCAGCTTTCATGCTGGAAGAATCAGCAACCGGTTTATCGGTAGCGTTTTGCGCATGCGCAATTTGAGAGGTCATACCCAGCACGATCGCGATGGCAACTACAGCTTTTTTAAAATTCATTATTTCTTATTCTCCAGACGTAGGAAGATTGATTCTGCGGATTCAACTGTCGTGACAGGTTTAACTGGCACAACTGGACATTTAACCGGAGGGCATTGCACAGCCGGTTTAACAGACTTGGTTCTCGTTGCTCGTTTTTTTGAGGCTCCCTTACCTGAGCTTTTATAGGTTGGGTAATTGACGGAAGGTGGCAAAGCAAAAAAGCCGAAGTTGTTACGGTCAAATACTTGTGAGGCCTCCTGATCGCTGACGATGTAAAAAGCGCCAGAAGGTCGCTGAATAATCCGATCAGCAAATGCTGGCTGTGCCAGCATATGCGAGGTCATCACGGTGATCAGTGACGCTGTAATTCGATTAAGTTTCATCGCCTGTTATCCGTGCCGTGATATGAATTTGTATCATACGGCGATTATAAACGTTATCTGGAATCAATCAACACATTGCATGATAAAAATTAATATCATAAAAAAATTGATTCGCTTGATGAAATACTTGCTTATGTATCAGTGGCTTAAATTAATTATTAGGAGTCGTGAACGAGGTTTGATTAAGTCAGGATTTGCAAATCAAAGTAGTGGACAAGGATACAAACTGTATGTCTTATTGTATTTGAAGCTGAGACTGACGCGCCTTCGGCTTGTCCAACCGACACCATGCCAGGAAAGAATTTCCTGGCATGACGCCGGTTTGCGGTAACTTAAGGGTAAGGGGAGGTGCAGGACTTAACTTTTGTCTTTATCGATGAAACGACAAATCGCTGTATAGATGACCCTGTTTGGGTTTTGATTATCCGCACTGGAGAGCATTTTGATAGTGCGTATTGTATCCGGCTTCAGCCATACACCCTTGTAGGTGGCATTATCAGGGCTGGAAAAATACCTTGGAGAAACAGTCCCTTCGGTACGGTTTTTAACCAGCCACTCAACTGTTTCAGCGATAATATCCGCTTTCTGTTCCCCACGTGTATCAGCCAGATTGTCAATCGTCTGCATGAGATCATCTTCAATTTTGAAGCGTTTATAAATCCAGCCATTAGGATGCGACATGTTTCTAACCCATTTATAGTTGTTGTGGTGACTTGTAGAATGTCAGTACAATTACTGCAATAGGACAAGCCTGATTCTAACCGACCTTATCAAGTGGCTGACTCAACTTATACCGGTCGGCAAACGCGAATAAAGCTGAGTAAAAAATTTCAGATTCAGGTATCTTGAGTTTTGCCGACAGAGCTGCGGCACGTTCCTGAGCTTCCGGTCCAATGAAAACGTTATAGCCACACTGATCAACCAACGGCGGTTGTTGAATAACGAGTCTGGCTGATAATGCTGCGGTAAGTTCCTGTGTATCCGCGCTGCTTACGTTTTCGCCACTTTGATCTATCACCGGTGGCCGCTGGATCATTTCGGCGTCTTCAATGAAGTCAGTGATGATCTTGTCATGCAGCTCGTACTGAGGCAGGTCGCGAGAGAGCGCAAGCAAGCGCAGGTTGTGCGAAATCGTCTTGCTGAACTTTTTCAGATGGATTTGCTTGTAGCCTTTTACACCTTCTCGTTTACCGCTCATGATCTTCAACCCCCGGATTTAGATCCAAATCTTACCATTTTTTAATCCAGCTGCTACCCTATTAGTAGTTAATATAGTATGCTGAAAAGAGTTGTAAAAGTGTAAGAGGAGGCTCTATGTATAACTGGAAACTGGATACGGCAGTGAAGCTGGCGAAAGAGAACTTTCTTTCCGGCATTCAGATCGCATTCGACAACGGTTCTACGCGTCCCTACCATCTGCATTTTATGACGCGCTGCGGTGACACTGCGCAGCTGGTCACTACGCATACCCAAAAAGAAAAGCGCAAAGTACGAGACTTCAGCACTAAAGGTTCAGTGATCCGTTTTCTTGATGCTCGTTTTCCGGGTTACGACAATTTGCTGAAAGATGAAGTTAAGGTGACAAAAACAGTATAGTAAAAACCCCGGCATCTTGCGATAACCGGGGCTTTAAAGAAGGCGGCAGTGCCAGACACCAACCGCTATATGAACCACTCAACACCATAAAAGTAGCTAGTTTGGCGACGAGACTACTCAATGGCTTCATGGTTAGTATAGCAAACTATTGGCTAAAATAAAGCCCTGGCGCTGCTTTCAATTCACAAGTGGATTGTGGGCAGTTTGAATGAAAGTTAATGAAAATCAACCTGATACAAACTTGTATCATGAGTTGATACCAGAGGCGATCCGGTATAGACCTTCCAGGCGTGGGGAATTCAACACGTTACGAAAGGGGCTATCTAAAATTCATCGCAGATACACTCCAACTTTCGAAATCAAAAAGCAGCCAAAAGGTATTGGTGCGCAGCTTTTCGCATGCATCTGCAACCATGATTGGAACCGCAATCCGGCACTTATTGCCCTCAGACAAAAGGGCTATACACCGTTCTCTCGTCAATTTGATCCCAACTTTAAACCTAAGCCACGTCGCTTGGGTGTGAGATCTGAGAGCAGGGAAGCGCTTACGGCCCTCCATTTTTCTCTGGCGGCCAACTGTGATTACAACCCCAGCAGTGAATATCCTTTCGAGATCTGCGTGCCGTTTGAAGAAATTGCACGTCAGATGGGCGTGTTGCATCGATATGAGAACGGCAGAACTGCCTGTGATGTTGCGTATCACGCTTTACGCGTTACGGAAGAAATGGGCCATGCAATTGTTGTCAGAGAGTTCGACAAAGATAGCAGGCAGTACAAGGCACTACGTATCTTTTTAACTGTAGATTTTTTCACAAGCAAAGGCATTACGCTTGAACACCTGAAGAAAATGCTTACTCGTTTTCAGGCCTGGACGCGTAAAAATGGTCTGAGTGAGACATTAAAACAGCGTAATGAACGTCACCTGCTTCGCCTGGAGCGCCTTGACCTGAGTATTGAAAAGCGCCATTCACTCAAAAAACTTCTGAAGCGGATTAAATGGCAGATCACCAGCCCGGAGTTAATCAAAGAGAAAGAGAAGGCCGTCTCCAGCTTGCAGGAGGCAATTGATGCCAAGCAACCCGTCAAGTTGCATGCAGCCGCTAAAGCTAAATGGCTTCAATACCTGAATAGTGGCCGCTCGATGCCGATCATTACGACCCGGCTGGAAGCCGAGCTTTCTAAAGAACAGCCTACATTACGACACATCGATGAAGAACAGTTCTACCGGCTCTTACTGGCAAGGGCTGGAGTTGAGTAGGACTTTATGCGCAATAATTTGAAACGCTAAAAACCGCCTCTGGCGGTATCTCTGCTTCTCTGATTGACAAGTTTGTTCGATTTTTAAGCTGTAGCTCTCCATGTTTTTCGTTCGTTCCGCCCCGTTTTTTGCTTAAACCTCCCTCCAGTGCCTCACCATAGAGTCATCGAGTGAGTTATGTACAGTTAACTTCGAACTATACTGCTAATTTCGAACGTAGTTTCTGAACAAAACAAGCCCTTTTAAAAAAGGGATTACATTGGCATCCTTCGGAATGCCGAATGTACCTCCCCTCGCTACGCTCAGGGCATAAAACCACTCCCTCGATACCAGCGCCCATACATTGAAAAATTAAGAAGTAGCACCTGGCGTAAACGCCAGGCAAACTTGAGTTTGCGGCCATGCAAGTATTCAGGCTCAGCAGGGCCAGTGGAAACGCCCCCGTAGCTCGCCTCCGGCTTCGCACTCGCAGTACCACGCCCCGGACCTGAAGGTCCGGCGTACCCTCGCGCAAGCGCTCGGCGCTAACTGCGCACCACCGTGGGGGCTATGAATGATAGTGCGTTCATTAAGTGGGTTATGGCTTAACAGGGCGGGGGGATGGGATTGGTGCTACCTATCAATCACGAACCGGCTTCGCCGGGCTTCGTCGGATTAGGGTTTCGGGTCAATTGAAACTCTGTGCTGCCGACTTACATGCGCTTACGCGCATAAAACCGCGCACCCATCCATCATGTGCAAAATAGTGTATCCTGTGTCCACAGGTTAAACAGAAGGAAGGAGGATGCCAGTGGAAGAACATGATCTACACGCGTCAGGCTTTACGAAAAAGGAAGTCGCGAGAATTAAACGTCACCTTGAAACCGGTGATTCACTGGACAGGGTTCTGTTTGATCTTTCCGGCTATTTCAGGATGTTCATTTGGGTTTGCATAGGCATGGCCGTTATAACCATACTGAGCGTTATTTTTGGCAGCCCGTCACAGGCAATCTCCTGCGCAATAGCCGTAGCTTTCCTGCTGATTGTGTTTCTTCTGGTGATGCCTGTTAAAGTTGGTTATAAATCCTGGAAACTATTGAGAACGCACGTTAACGATTTTGATCGTCGTGGGTGAGCAGCTCCAGTACAACCTTTGCACTGACTCCCCATCCTAAAACTTTCATGCTTAGCTTGCCTGGAGACATCGTTTGTACTTTACGGTAATAGTCGCCCGGAAGATAACGGAATAACCGCCAGGCCTCAGCTTTGCCTGTTAACCCGAAGACACTATAGACACTTGCCGCTAGAGTAGTGGCGTTGAATACGCCAAGACCAACATCGCGACTAAATCCCATGAACTCCGCAATTGACATCGCTCCATCAGCGAGTATTCCTTGCGATGCAGGTTCATTCAGTAATTGCCGGGCCGCCTCCCTGGAAACCGTGTTTAGAGCGTCACCGACGAGAACAGCTCCTGCAAGCATACCTACAGGGGTCATGGAGGCGATCATTACGCCACCAAAAACGGCCTGAACGCCAGCAAGGACGACTTTGATACCTGAGATGAAATAACCAACGATTTTATTCTGGTCAGTGACATATCGAACTTCAGCATAAATCCTGGCGTAGCCGGTTTTGAGCATGCGTGACTGTTCGAGCAAGGAGCTGTTTTCTAATCTCAATTTCTTCAGGCAGGCAATACAGTCCTCATCAGAGGTGGCGCGTCTGGCGGCTTCAAATTGCTGCATGATGACTTGTCTGATCTCATCAACAAACTTCAGGCGCGTCAGTGAGTCACTGATATGCATGGCCGCAACGGTGTTTGCGGTATTAACAAGCTTACGAGCTTCGAGATTTATCATCGTGTCAGCCCACTGTCGCCTGTTCTGACCAGGAAAAAGTGCGATATCCATCAAAACATCCTTATGTATGATCCATAAACGCAATTGTACTTAAGTTTATGGCAGATACACAAAGCACGATGCAACCAGTTTTTAAAGACCAGGAGTGGGGGAAAGCCTGGTCAGTACATTCAGGTATGCTCTACAAATGCTCTTAGGGAATCATAAGGTAATTTTTCATCCACGCAGGGTACTCTGGGATCTCTGTAATGTTTACCGAAGCTCTAATCTCATGGCCACGTATAAAGTAGACTCCGCCGCCCAGAATACACGCCATACTTTTAATAACCTCACTGCGGCTTACTGAAGAGGGTAACAATGAGGTTTTTCTATAAATTTCAATTTGTTCGATCTCCTTTGAATCTAGATTTACGGTGACTGTACATCCACCGGTATCTCTGAGATTCTGGCGATATTTTTTCACACGAGACGCTGTCGTGGCAGGGGGCTTTGAGCCTTTAGGTTTACCTTGCTTGCGAACATATAGTGTAGTCACTTTAATCTCCTGTAACGTTTATGTGTTACATGATAGGTGTTTGTATCATAAAAATCCATATAAAAGCGCCAGAATGTTCTGTCAAAACTCCATTTGCGCATGCGCAAATTTGCAGGCAAAGAAGAAGAAAATTATCGTCAATAATGCAAAGTAACGCTTTACTGTTACACTGCATTGATATAATATTGTATCAAGTTGAGGCGCGACTTAAACCAAAACTGATTTGCGCATGCGCAAACCACGCAGGAGCATTGAGTCAGTAACGCTTAACTGTTATGTTAATAGAGTCATGAAGTTAGTGATTTGGGATAGAAAATCCATAACCGGAGATTTGTCAGATGACAAAGAAACCTTCCAATTTAAAGAAAACACTCCTTTCTCAGGCAGTAATTAAGGCCATTAAGTCATTATGTCCTGTACTTTGCACAGGTAATGGCAAAGGTGGTGTCGGTAAAAGTACCTGGGCATTCCACATTGCAGCTGCTGCGGTAGAAGCAGGGCTGAAACCCTTACTCATCGATATGGATGAGCATCTTACCCTTACAGTTACCGGCTCTACGCATCCTGAATTGCCAGACTATGCGTTTTCTTGTGATATGTTCACAGATGAAGGGATCACGAAGCCAATCATGGAGCTTGAGCTGCTTCCGGGGTGCTGGTTCCTGCCGCGCGATAGCCGTTTGGATGAAGTTAACTCGACACCTTTTGAATCAGGAATAGTGCTTTATCCTCATTCTCATCTTGAGTCTCTGCGCGAACAGTTTGATCTGATAATCATTGATACGCCACCAGGCAAAGGGAACTTGCAGCAGGCGGCTTTCCTTTGTGCTGATACTGCGGCAATGATTACCGAGTTAAGCAACGTCTCTATTCACGGGCTGGTAACTGCCATTTCAGTAATAGAACAATTAGTGGAAACGTTAACTGATGGGGAAACAGATAGCCCTTATAAAGTCCCAGCATTTATTGTTGTCCCTAATAAATATAATTCACGAAGTGATGGTGAAAAGGCATTGCTGTCTGAATTGAGAACGAACGAAATCTTGCTGACTAATGAGGTGAATGTCAGAACTCCAATAAAATTTGCGACAGATAACTTGGTTCCAATATGGAAAATCAATAATGGGAACGCAAGACTGGCTGCAAAAGAAATGAGATCTGCAATCAAAACAATTTTAGAACTGGCGGTGAAAAAATGAAAACTCCAATGACTAACAAACTGGCCGGGGGCCTTAGCAAACTTTCACAGGCAGCTTCTGCACGTAAGGATAATGTCTCAGGAACCATTATTCTGGTAAAACCTTCAGATTGCTTTGAAGAAGACAACCCACGTACTGATTTCGATGAAAACCTGATTGAATCTTATGTGGCTGATTTTCTTGACCCAGAAATTGGGCAGAAAGAACCAATTCAACTTTATCCTGCGAATAAAGAAGGCAAGTATCGTGTCCAACACGGTGCAACACGTCTGCGTGCGGGATTAATAGCAGAGAAAGATAACCCTGCATTTAAGCTCAAAGCTATTGTCGATAATAGCCTGAACAATAAAGATGAGCTGGAAAACTATTTTGATCGCGCCATGAATAACATCAAACGCGACAACATGACATTACTTGATCGCGCCAACTTTATCGGCAATTACCTGGATAAAGCCAAACAAAGTGGTAAACCAGTAACGCAAGCCGAAATCGCTAAACGTCTGGGGTTCAAAGGTGGTGCATCGTATGTATCTCGGCTTCTCAAATTACGTGATATGACGCCGGAAATGAGTGAGGTATATCAGTCAGGAAACATCGACGATATTGAAGCTTTAGCTACCCTTGCCGAAATTCAGAAAGATAAACCTGAGTTATTTAAAAGCCTCATTGAACTGCCTGATTTGGACAGAGCAACGATTCGTAAGGCGAAGAAAACAGGGAAGATAAAGGAAACAGAAACAGGTACTCAGCAGGAGACTGCCGGGCACGATACAGAACCGAAATCCAAAACTGAGCCAAGCGCTAATACTATATTATCGCAGTCGGAAGTGGATGATTCAGTGGTAGCAATACCATTTGTTGACTACCTTTTCCAGACGGGACGCGTCAATATATTAATTAAAACTGCGGATAATGGATTCCTTGCCGCACTTGAAACAGTATTCGAACACGGTATTAATGCAGAAGTTGACTTTAAAGATTCTGTTCTTTGGGCTACAGAAGATGAAGCGATCGACTTTGGTAAAAAACAGATTAAAGATTGGGCTGAGGTCGTATTAGCTGAAAAGGATTCCCTTAGCGTTGAAGAATATCAGGATATTGTTGGGTATCTAAATACGCTGAAGAATGTAAACCCACAAAACGATAATTCAGAAAAAAATAAAGATAGCGGTTCCCGAAAAGCAAAAACAGGCCAGTTAACAGCCGTTATCTTTGTTGAAGTGAATGGCGAAGAAGGTCTGCTGCTTTTAAAAGTTCCGAAAGACCATATAGGAGCTGATGAGAGCAACGTTCACACAAACGGCTTTGTGTATGTTCAAATTGGTTCGGAAATTCGCGCTGTGAAGGAAGGAGAGTACGTCATCAAAAGCGTATCCTATCGGGAGTGAGCATGTATTCATTGTTGATCAAAGACCGTAGCTATCCGATAGCGGTATACATGAACTACATGACGCGGGTAAAGGGATTTACCCGCACACAGGCGGTAGACGTTCTAACAACCGCAGCTGTTAAGATGGGGATAAGAGATAGCGCAGCTGCGCCTGCTAACAATACTGTAGCCGAATGGGGTAAGAGTATCGAGGCCCCGTTATGGTCAGTAGTAAGCGCTATGACGATACTGGAGCAGTTTGGCAAAGTACCTTTCACAGATCAGGAATGGGCCTTCTGGTCTTATGCTGTAGTTGAAAGGGGCGGTGACACCGTTAGCTATACAGGTAAGTGGCAGGAGTGGATTCGAAAAGCACAGGTGTATAAGGCTCAGTATGAAAAGCGTGGTGATATTCGAAGAAAATTAGCGTTTGCTACTTCTCCACAGATGGCAATGAAAGTAATTCTGGCATTCAGGGGTAATCAACGACGCAGTCTGAGCATTGCCGAGGTATTCGCTAACATTGATAACTCGGCTGAAACCGTATCGAGAGTTACGAGGAAGGTGAATTCATCGGAGTGTTTCAACGATGAAGATGTGATGGAAGTTGTTTCTGTAAATGATAACGCTAAGAAACTATATGCTGAATTATTGCTTACAATACAAGAACTTGCTGACCATAAATTAATCGATTACCGTTCAAGTGGTAATATCACTATTACATAATGGCATTAAATACCAATATCATTTATTGCCATTTTCAACAGAATCAACGATATTAAGTAGGAATGCATTTGCGGCTTTCCTGGCCTCACCTTTGCGCTTAAGAACAGGGATTGTTCTGTCATGAAGTTTACGGAAGAAGATTACGGTATAAAGGTTTGCAATATCGTGCCGATAACGTTCAGGCAGCAGTTTAAGTTTAGAACCAATCCAAAGATTGTCATCCGTGAAGCACATTATAGGTAAAGGAATATACTTCAAACTTTCTTGCAGTTGCTTTTTTTCAGAATAAGACAGTTTGCTCATACGTATACCCGGCAAGGATGACAGCCTAATTATCTCTGAGGCTGATTATGTTGAATGAAACAACTCGCGTTATTAATTATAGCAAACCCCAAAAAACAGTCGAGAGGTATAACTTCATTACCGAAGAGTTACTGACTATTCTCCACAGCTCCCCTAAAGCATTTGTATATATACTAAAATTAGCTTGTAGCAATGCCTTTAATCTCAGTGAAGAGGATGCATTTCGAATCATAGATGATTTATCTGAGAGAGTTCCGCAATCAGAGCTGGAGTCAGCGCTTGGGAGCATTGATAACAGCACTCTGATCGAGCTGAAGAAACGTCCTGAAATCAGCACCGATGTTATACAGGTGTTGGATGAAGACGGTTTTCAGTTGGCCGCGTTGCTTGCTCGACACACATACGGTGATATGAGCGAAACTTCCGATGACCAGGCGCTGTTAAACGATATAGCAGTAAAGACTGGCTCAGGAACTTATGTGACTTCGTATAAACAGGGTGATTTCCATATTAGGGTATCGACAAATTTACCATCATATCAAACTATCCTTGAATTACGTTGAGTCAAAATGGGGGGCTATAAATCCCCCCTGATACCTCGTAACAATTTCATAGGGTTTCGTCCTCCAGAAAGTAAACCTACCCATGCGCAATGTTCGCTAAGAGTGTTACTCAAACGACTGTAGTGTGTAGGATATTTATTCACCTGAAGGCAGCATGAGGCTTTGGATAGTGTTGGGTTTTTTAGCATGGTTTTAATTAATAATTTATTACTGTCTACTCGTGTTCTGACAGGCATTAAAGTAAAAACCCTATCTACTAATGAATCTATCGTAAATCCAAAATAGCCTAGAAGACGATCCCCTGTTATATGATCGTTATAGTCAGTTGTAGAAGGTCTGATTGAGGATACTCCCAGGTATTCATTCGCCCAACCTGCATATATCTCAGCTTCACGCATTGTTCTGCATACAAGAACAGTCATGCATTCAGAAGTGTCATTAACGTAGAACGCCATGTTTTATCTCCCTATAAAGTGTCAATTCAGGATACCAGAAGAATACTATCGGCAATTAGGGAAAAAAGATTATGAGATTGACTAAATGACTATCTCTCATATTCCACCATAAGAGATGCGGTTTGCGCATGCGCAAGAAAGAAAATTCACAATATGTAAATTTTTCTTGATGCGATTACGTTCCGGTGCTATTGTAATATCTGTAAAGGGCATTGCGCCCATAACCGGAGATAATCATGAAAGTGGTTGCTAAATACAAGCGTGTCGAAATTTCATTTCCTCATGAAATAGTTTCATTAACATTTGATTCTGTAAAGGATGCCCTAGCCTATACGGAATTCTACAAGCGTGTTTCATTAATCCGTGAGCGAGCTAACATCGACTCTAAATATCCCTCT
Source organism: Enterobacter cloacae subsp. cloacae ATCC 13047 (assembly GCF_000025565.1). Lineage (NCBI taxonomy): Bacteria > Pseudomonadati > Pseudomonadota > Gammaproteobacteria > Enterobacterales > Enterobacteriaceae > Enterobacter > Enterobacter cloacae. The sequence goes on along the minus strand of NC_014108.1, from coordinate 18,845 downwards.
GAGTTATATGATTACCTTAAAGATAAAGGAGTGATCAGCAAGGAGTTGTTTGAAAGTCGGCAGCGCATGTTACGCAAAGCACACCTGCTGAGCACCATATCTTCGAAATGGATGTGATATTATGAGCGCGAAAACGAAATATGATTGCTATAACGTGCAGGGAAGGAAATTAGGGTATGTTTTATTGGATGATGAAGGTAAAGGTTTGAGAGATATCTTTATTGAGAACAAGGCAGTCATCAAGGCATACTATCCAGGAACAGTATTCATTAAACCAGCTCGAAAAGATAAATCGCAAGTAAAGGAACGGAGAACTAAAAAATAATTCCTTTTACGTCAGGCATAAATTGTTAACACTATTTCTAAGTATAAAAAACACTACTGTTGTAGTGTTTTTTCGATTTCCTATAAAAGAACTGACGCACCTTCGGTTTGTCCAACCCGGCAGCACCACAAAATAAATTTTGTACTGCTGCCGGGTTATCAGATAAATACAGAGCGACTCACGCCGAAGAAATCTGCCAACTTACAAATGTGAGCGATCGTTAGTGCGCGCTTCCCTGATAGGATGGATGACATTAGCGCAGGGCTTAGTTCCAGTATGTCTGCCATATCTTTCCCTTTGATTTTGCGGTGACGCATAAGTGTCATCAACGCATCAGATCCATGACTCATCTTTCCATCAGGGCCTGTCAATACCTCTGGATATCGGTGTGCTTCGTACTCAGCTATGCAACTTGATATGAGTTTAAGCAAACATGCCGGTGTTGAGTTGTCGGCGCTCAGCTCGGAGAGCGCGGTCAGTGCATCCTGATAGGAAGCGTCATCTTCTATTATATCAAGCCAGGGTAGCTCAGTTGACAGTACCTCCACTGCCTCATTGATTTTATTTTTATCCATCAGTCTTATTCTCGTTAACTTGTGCAGGCTGGATCTCTTCGGTCAGTACGAACTGGCCCGGATAATTAAACCTACCTTTGAATATTAAATTACCGCCAGCAAAGCTCCCGGCAAAACCTATCTGAGTTAGTCCATTTTCCTCCAGGGAAGCTTCAGGAAATAAATCCTGTAATTCCTGGGGTGTCATGATGTTGATCCGACCCAAAAAACTAAGCAGAGCAGCAATGTCTGCTTTTTGTTCCGGATATTGTTCAATGGCCGCCTTGAATACCTGCCTTCGCAGAATCCTCATACCTTCCTCCATCTGTTTCACAGGTACAACAGTGCTTTAGTGAGTATACACAATTATATTCACATTATGTAAATATTTTAATATCTCTTTCGGTATTTATGATACAATTACGTATCAACTGAGGGGGCTGTATGGATGATTTACGTGATTTTTTTAGTGATGCGCTCATCGGTTCGTTCGATGACTTCATCAAGTCATACCCGAAATTTGGATGGGACAATCTTTCTTTGCTTGACGACTGGAATGCTCAGCAAATACGGCCCTTGCTCAACTTATATCACAAGCAGAACGGGATCGAACTAGCATGCGACCGGCGTATTTTTGTCGTTGCGCCGAATCCGAAACCCACTGGCTATCCAGTTCGTGTTACCCATTATTTTGAGCACCTGGGCGCGCTTTGTGATGCTGAAGTTGACAGTCCAGAACAAGCTATTATCGACTGCCTGACCAGTTACCCTGATTGCCAGCCTGCATTCGGCAAGCTCGATAGCTGGATGGGGGATACGATGTTTGCAAATAGCTTCCGATAAATCCCGCTTTTAAGGTAATTAGCATGTACGAATACAGTGATGTGTATGACGAGTGTGAAAACGGAGGCCCGGATGGAGGGCCTATTATTTTGTCCCGAAATCAGGTCATCGGGATCTTGAAACAGCACGGCCACCTGACCCCTCAGCAGTGGATGCATTTTTTCCGTGAAGCCGGTCTGACTCTGGTAAATGCTTATCCAGCTACTGCGGTATTTCAGTGGCTGAACTACTGACATGATTTGCGCATGCTCAAAATAAAAGTTCACAATATGTAAATTTTTGTTGTGGGTTTTGCCAACAAGCGTATAATAAGATTCAGAAACAGGGCACAACGCCCAAACGGACACCCGCCGTAATCCGGGAAGGAAAAATATAATGAGCGAAGCACTTACTGTTCCTTCATCAACATCTAAAACCATTGGCTTTGACTATCCGTGTGTAGTTGGTTTTCAGGGTAATCAACGCATTATTATCGTGCAGGTTTCTTTCGGCGCGTTGAGTCGCTTCCTGACTCTCGACAATGAAGGGCATACGCTGGATCGGTCGCAGCGTGAACTTAACCGTCGACGTGCGACGGCGTTTGCAGACTATGTTGTAAGTGCAGTTAAGTCGGGAACCGATTACATCATCCCTCCGCTCATCGGGAATTGTGATGGTGAGCTTACGCTGAATCTTATGAACGAGTCGTTTGTTGGTTATGTAACTATCCCTATGGATGCCCGTATTCGCCTCTTTGACGGCCAACACCGTCAGGCTGGCATTCGTGAAGTTCTCGATATTCTGCCCGATATTCGCCATCACAGCGTGACGGTAATGCTGACGGAAAACCTGCCGGTTGAAACACGCCAGCAATTTTTCGCAGATATCAATGGTAATGCGTCCAAACCCAGCGCAGCGATTAACATCGCGTATGACCAGACGAACGTAATCGGCCAGATAGTTAAACGTGCCATCATGAATAACCCTGTGCTGGCTGAAAAAGTAGACTTTGAGCGTAATACCGTTTCTACGCGAAATGGAAACAAGTGGGTGTCGTTCAAATCGTTGCATGACGCAACAGAGCGCTTCAGTACCTACGTAGCTGATGGTGTCCCTCGTAAACGTACTGAGCAGGAAATCAGTTCCGTCTGGGATGCGTGGGTGAAGTTCACCGGCCTTAATGATACTTGCGGGTTTACTTACGGAGAATATAACCAGGAGTGGCTGACCTTCACTTCAGTGATGGTGAACGCATTTGGTTTCGCTGTTAAGCAGCTTCTTGAGGAAATGACCGTCAGTGATCTGACAGAACGACTGGAATGTATGGGCGATAAGAAAAACCTGGCCGCACGGGAGAGTTATTTCGTGTACGCAAACTGGGCTGATAGTTGTGTTAGCCGCGAGACAGGGAAAATTATCGCCACAACAAAGGGCCAGCGAGCAGCCGCTGAGTACCTGGTTAAAGCCATCCGTTCTGTTAACTATAATTTCTGATGAAAGCGGCCAGCAGAAATGCTGGTCGAAAAAGGAGACTCGCCATGATTATCGCTTTAAAATCCCTGCTTAAAACCATAAACGGATGTAAGCGTATGAAAACACTATTTGAAGATATCGTACTCAAAAATACGAAGCAGTTTATTTTTAGGGTTCAGGAGCTAAATGACGGTTCCTATGAGGTGATCCAGCAAGCCTGCCGTGTATTCCCTGATAAACGCGTAGTGGTGCAATCTGAAAAGAAATGGCATTACGCTGATCTGACTGCGCTGCGCGAAGGTGAGTATGCTAAGAGCCGTCAGGGGCGTTTGTTCCTGGATGACCAGTTCTGGATTGGTAAGCTTGCCTGAGAATGGCTGCGCATCACCAAAGGAATTGGACGTAATAACATGAAAACGACTTTTGAAGACATAGAAGGTTTTACCAGGGATGCCAGTATATTGCTACCTCTCATACAGGGGGATACCCCGTGTGCCTTCGGTATCACAATGTTTTGAATAAATTATGGGTGCGTAGATGACAGATTTGGTTAGAAATACTGTAATCCTTGCATTAATTTTTACGTCAGTAATTTATGCAATTGGTTACTATTTAGGTGGAGATAGTACGGATAATGCAACTGATTCCATGCGGGTGGATGTGTGGCATTGTCAGGATACGCGCAGCTCAGCTAATTTTGCAGTATTCGTAAAATCAAATAATGGCGGCGCTGAAAACATAATGTTGCGCAATGATGCTGGCGATATCCAGTGCTTTAAGTGAGTACCGGTCACAACGTATAAAATCGGTGATGCCGCGAGCGTTTCCGACGCTGTCGCAAAATCGGGCTGCCGTGCTTCGCATCGAGCCATTTTGCTTCTCACTCTTGCCGGGCGCCCATCCCTCTCCCGAAGTAAAAGACATCGCTTCAGCTAGCCTGACGGCCATTGCGCTTTCGCCGCTGGCGAACTCCAGGGAAGTGGTGCGGCCATGAGCGCCGGTGTATGTCTGCGGGGCTTGCTGAAGGTCAACGGCGGTCTTACATGGGGGATGGCTCCCTGCGGGAACCCTCCCCCATCCGGCAGGGTATCGGGGGGAGAGCCGTCAAGGATAAAAATCGGAACCCTGAAGGGACCCCCGATTTTTTCCTGGACGGTACAGCAGCTGCGCGGGGACGTGGCAAAAAATAAATTCACAATATGTAAATGTTGCTGGATGAACCGGGCCGGATTAACTATAATAATTAACAGAAACAGGGCATTACGCCCACACGGACACCCGCCGTAATCCGGGAAGGAAAGTTCGATGACCATCCAGCCTTATGTTTGCACCGATCCTGAAATTATCGCGCTACGCGAAAAAATGGCCGCGCTTGTGAAGACACATGATTTACCGGTTTTTGACTTCAACGTTAAAGCGGAGATCCCCGCACGTAACGTTCTGCTGAAAGCCTGCGAGAGCCTGGACAAAATCCTCAATGAATTAATCGCCAACACAGACATAACAGCCAAAAGCGCCTTTTGTGCAAAGGTCAGCTCTTATGCCAATAAAATTGACTACTGCCTGTCGTACTATCACCGCATGTCCCCTCCCCTTTCCGTGGCTTACAGGCCCATGCAATTTCGCATCGCCTGGTATGCCGAACAGTCCAAAAATTCGGTTGTTACCGGGTAATCTACATAGCCCTTAACAGGGCTATTTTTTATTTACATTATGTGAATCTTACTTTGTTATGATATAAATTTATATTATAATGGCGTTACGCAAAAGGCATTCAGCCAAAACGGACACCCGCCGTAATCCGGGAGAGGTAAAACAGCAATGAATCATGAAGACTCAATAATTAACCTGGCGATGGCCATCCTGGAATCGCGTCTTAAAACCACGTCTTTCTCATTCACCAGCCCCGATGCCGTTAAGCAATATTTGCGCCTCCACCTACAGAATAAAGAAAGAGAGTTTTTTGGGGCGCTGTATCTGAACAATCAGCACCAGTTAATTTCCTTTGAACTCATTCATTCAGGGACAATTAATTCCTGCGTAATCAGCCCCCGTGAAGTCGCCAGATTAGCGTTAATGCTGAATGCACAGGCGGTCATTTTCGCGCATAACCACCCGTCAGGCACACCGGAACCTAGCCGCGCAGATATCAACATGACTGCACGGCTAAAGACTGCACTGGAGCTTTTTGAAATCAGCACCCTTGATCACTTTATTGTCGCCGGAAATGACGTCGTTTCGATGGCTGAACGCGGCCACATTTAACCACGAATCCGGCCACCTGACGGTGGCCGGATAACAGGAGTCATCACTATGTCACAGCCGAAACCACGCTACAGCAACACCACGGAAGTGGAGATTCGACCGGAAACCCTGCGCAATGCAGCTAACTGGACACCGCCGACCGTCGATGAAATCTCGGAAGTCCTGAACCGGGCAGGCATTAAATGGGGCCAGTTAGCTGTGATCACTGGTAATACCGAATCCATTGTTGCTGGCTGGAAAGAAGGTAAAGAACACATCAGTTACATGGCATGGCGCTACATCTGCGAGAGCGCCGGTTATGGCCGTATCGACCGGGCTTAATAGCTCAAATTTTGCGAACAGGACACCCGCCAGCGGGAAAGGAACAAGCATGTATTACTTCTATATTCCAGGCTCATATTCCGTGTTAGAGCCTGCACAGGTGGATGGCAATCAAAGCCGTGGAACGCATTCAGGGGAAACGCTTGAACAGCTAAAGCATCAATACCCACAGATCGTATTGTTGCACATGGATGACTGTTTTGCGGCGATCCGTGATGCGGCAAGAATGCCCGTTGAAGTGATCAGCGAAAGTACATTTGATTTGTTCTACCGCTCGAAAATTATGGATGAGTGCCATTCGAATCAGGGATGCACGTTCAAATGCCGCGAGTTTAATGCAGCCGATATCGTCACCTGTTTTGCATCAGTAATCATCTACGATAAGCCGATGTTCGCCACGTTCAGAGACGTTGATTCATTGACTCACGAGCAAATCATTTCACGCGTCCGTGATTTCATAGAGGCCACGATGACGGTAAATTCTGGCGTTTAATTTAGATAGTCAGGAATAGGTAGATTTGCGCATGCGCAAAAAGGATAGCGGTCGGTTCCCGACCGCCCTGCTCATAAAAACCAGAACAGGGAGACAATGTGACATCGCTGGACACGGAATTTATACGGATCGTCAGAAAACTGGCTGCGGTCCGTTCACCAAGAGAGGTGCTATCAGTTTTATGCAGAATTACTGCTGACCGCATCGATCCGGCTTTAGCAGGGCGCACTGAGGACCGGGAAAACGCTGAAAAACTCACGGGTGACTATTCGCCAGTAGAAAAAGAAATGCTGGAAACGTTAATCAGGATGTTACCGCAGATCCTACAGGACAATCCACGTGATTTCCTGGGAGAATGCGTAATGAGCCTGGAGCTGGGCAATTCTGCTATGGGGCAGTATTTCACGCCCGGATCGCTTGCAAGTCTGAAGTTTGAAATACTGAAGCAAGACTATGCCAGCGAAATACGAAAACACGGATTCATAATCGTCCAGGAACCGGCTGTTGGATCAGGGGGGTTGATAATCAAAATAGCGAATGGCCTGGCCGATGCAGGATTTAACCCATCAGCTGCTCTATTTGTATCCTGCGCAGATAAGGACGTGTATGCTGCTGATATGGCTTTTACCCAGCTATCGCTTCTGGGTATCGCTGCTGAAGTAAGCACTGGAGACACGCTGCATATGGATTTCCGAAAGACTCGCTATACGCTGGCGTACTGGCTGAACGGATTTAATGAGCGCCTGAAATATCGGCGCATCTATGAAACGATGGCCGGTGTTGGCATCTAAATATATCGAGAATACATACCATAGAGTTAAGGATCACATATGAAACCATTTGGCTGGTTCTACACCCGTGAGGGTTGTACTTGTTCATTATGCCGAGGTCGTGGCTATAGAAAGAATAACGCGTATGATTCTGCAATACGCACAAGTAAACATAAAGCCAGGCAGGTTGCGAAAAAATCAATACAGACAGAGCTGAGAGACTTATTGGTCTAAAAGTAAGTCGGTGTTGTGAAGTAGTAATAACCTGTAATGCGAGGTCAAAATGAATAAGAAGCGCCAAATTATTTGGGAAATAGTTCTGATTAGTATTGCTATATTCTTTTTCGTGATAATGTTGCCGGGACTAGCTATGAGCGCGGGTACGTTCGGCAATGCTTATCTCGATGGCCTTAATGAGTTATCTCCTTATGGAATAAAGGCCGGATTTGTAGCCATAACCATGATAATACTATCATATCTGATTTGTTATTTTCTTAAACTAAACAATGAATTTATAAAAAATCCATTTAGGGCGACATGCACAGGGATTATTATTTTGCCGTTAGCAAAAGGTGCTCTGAATTATTTTAGTGAGTTCAGTAAAGATAGTCGAACAGTCACTTCACCTTATGACAAAGCTCTGGGTAATTTTAATATTTTCAATGAAGGGCTTCTCAAGTTCATTATGTACGCATTGCCAGTGGCGCTTTGCGTATGCTCAATAATATACATCTTGATTAAATTTATTAGTCTCTTTAAGGAGAGGTATTTCAGATGAATTCAGGGGCGCTCTCCGGCGTTGCCGGAGAACCGGGCTGTCGTACTGCGCATCGAGCCGCTGCGCGTCTCGCCCCTTTCGGGCGTCCATCCCTCGCCCAAAAAGCATTAAAACAGAAATCAATATTCAGTAAATCACTTAAAGGACAAAGTCATGGAAGTAATGTTAGCCATAGTTTCATTGTTTATCCTATTAATAAACATAAGTTCCGTAGTTGATTTTGTAAGGGGGTTCATTTCTAAGGCTACAAGTAAAGCTTTATTCATAGCAGGCTGTAGCTTTATGTCAGTTTATATCATTACCAAAGCTCTTGTTGATGAGCCGAATATCGGAGAGGGGAATGTTCTTTCAAACATAGGGGTTGGTTTGCAAAGCTTCTTTTCGGCAATTTATCTCTATGCTGGCATAGTTTTCCTTATTGGAGCATTAGTGCGTAAGGTGCTTGAAAAAAAAGGTTTGGTTAAAAAAGAAAAAAGCAGAGATTAACTTTTTAACAACTACGGTCTTACATGGGGGATGGCTCCCTGCGGGAACCCTCCCCCATCCGGCAGGGTATCGGGGGGAGAGCCGTCAAGGATAAAAATCGGAACCCTGAAGGGACCCCCGATTTTTTCCTGGACGGTGCAGCAGCTGCGCGGGGACGTGGCAAAAAAATAAATTCACAATATGTAAATATTGCTGGATGAACTGGGCCGGATTTACTATAATAACTAACAGAAACAGGGCATTAAGCCCAAGCGGACACCCGCCGAAATTCGGGATGGAGTTACTGATATGACCACCACAACCCTAAACCCACCACGTATTACCAATCTTTATTTCTACGTGCCAGGACGATATTCTCCGATGGATATTGTTTGCCTCGATCCAAATAGTAACACCCCACCGACAAGTGATGATTACTTTGGTTTATACAGCAAAAAATCTTTGTCCGATTTCCAGAGTGAATACCCGAATATCGTTATCTTAACCGGCGAGGAAATGTCTACAAGGATTTATGAAGCTGCGAAAAAACCTGTTAGCGAAATATCGATTAATCGCTATACAGATATGCTGGAAGTGTTGCCGCCTCTTCGCTGGGTGTCCTCTAGTGGGAATACTACGTTTATGCTCAGTGAGCGATTCACTAACAATATCACTGATATATATGCAAAAATCCAAGTGGGTGATGACAAATATCGTTACTTCACTTTTCGTGATGAAGACACACTTACGCATCGTCAGATTGTTGAAAAAGTAATGTTATTCCTCAATCGCTAATTTTAAACGGGGCAACCTGCCCCGATTCTTTTAACGGACACCTGCCGAATACAGGATGGAAAACAATGAATACTAAAATGCTGAATAATACAGAAGAATTAACACAAGCTACGGTTTCTCTTTTCGGAATATTTGCTCCGCACATTCCTTTGGCCGTATACAACTATATGGAAGAATATGTATTTGCATATCGCTATAAAGGATTTGCGATAAAGGAAATTGAAGATGGTCACGAATACTTTTTACCGCTGCACATTGAAAGAATCTCGATGATCACTCCGATGGATAAACAACTTCTTGATGTTACGCCTGACGCTCTCGGTGTGCTGCTAACGCTGCACTGCTACAGCCAGTGTATCAAAAGTGATTTAAGCGCCTTGTCTGAGGAAAACAAATTAAATGCGTCAAACCAGATAGCTGTTTTAAAAGAAAAAAGAGCGTATTTATTAGACTATGCTATCAAAACTTTTCCCCCTGAGTATTTTGTAATGCTGCTAAAATAGCCCCACAGAACCCGCGAGAGCGGGTTTATTTTTACCCGGCAAATGAAGACCGGGCTTCACCCGGTCTGCTGTATGGCATGCCCCTCACGGGTACGGCCTGCGCTTTGCGTGATTTTGCGCATGCGCAAAATCATCCTTCGGACGGTCGGCCTCATGCGAACGTCAACACCCGCGCCGGTTGCCTGCGGCAACCGCCGTCTTTACGCACCGCTGATCGGCTTGCCGCTTCGCTTCAGTGGTGGCAGTCCCGCTGTTAATCGTATTACTCCTGCTGCTGTGAATTTTCTTTTTCGTTACATGTAACGGGAATGATTTTTTGCAGGGTCGTTCCCCGGCGCAGCCGGAGAACCGGGCTGTCGTGCTGCGCATCGAGCCGCTGCGCGTCTCTCCCCTTCGGGCTTCCATCCCTCGCCCAGGTCAACGGCATCGCTTCAGGTGGCCTGACGACCACCGCGCTTCCACCGTTCGCCGCTGGCGAACTCCAGGGAAGTGGTGCGGCCATGAGCGCCGGTGTATGTCTGCGGGACTTGCTGAAGGTCAACGGCGGTCTTACATGGGGGATGGCTCCCTGCGGGAACCCTCCCCCATCCGGCAGGGTATCGGGGGGAGAGCCGTCAAGGATAAAAATCGGAACCCTGAAGGGACCCCCGATTTTTTCCTGGACGGTGCAGCAGCTGCGCGGGGACGTGGCAAAAAAATAAATTCACAATATGTAAATATTACTGGATGAACCGGAACGGATTTACTATAATAACTAACAGAAACAGGGCATTACGCCCACACGGACACCCGCCGTAATCCGGGATGGAGTTAGTTATGAGCGAAGCACCAGTAGTATTAATCAAGCAAGAGACTACCGAATTAGGCCGACTGGTATTTCATACCCTCTTATTCAGGGAGTATTGCGAATATGCAAATTTAGCCGCTGTGTCCTTTATGAAGCGCTTCTGTGACAAATATGAAACCGGATACTGGAGCTATTTTAAAGTGGGGAGTAATAGCGGTTTTATGTGCCCTGATGCGCACGAATTTTATCATTTCGAAATGCCTAACTACTTTTCAGGAAATGTTACTGCTGAAGCTGCCGGTATTATCGTGACGCTCTATGTACTTCAATCCTGTTTCGATGCCGCATGGAAACGTCAGGACTCTGGCCTTTGCGATCATTTTCGGGAAGCGATGGATACGTTAAAAGACTACGCCGCCACGACTGACGAATCTCACAGTATTTTCAGGGCAATTGACTGACGGCTGCGCTCCAATAATGGGGGTGATTATGCCCCCTAATCTGAAACAAAAACCGGGCATCACGCCTAAACGGACACCCGCCGTTATCCGGGACGGAGTAGTTATTATGAATATTTTCCCTCAGTCTGTTGTCCTTCCAGATCCTGCGGCCACCCCTTTGACTGATGAGCAAGTCGAAGATTTATATGCCTATGTTTGCATGAATGGAAAAATGACAAACAACGATAACCGTTTTTCACTAGCGATCGCTCAGACGGAAGAAGAAACCGTGCTTATCCCTGAAGTACCAGATTTTTACATCGTGTTTATTAATGCTGAACGCTGGCCTGTAGCGGCGGCGGCTCCGATGGACAATCTGTTTCATTTGCTGGGTTAATGGAGCCATCTGTGAACGGTAAAGCAAAGAAAGGCGGTCAGATCGGGATTAACGGGCAGAAATACAAAGGTGGTCAGTTTTTACCTGCCAGCAAGCACACGGTAAAAGGCCAGCTGCGTACCCGGAAAGCCAGTTTCAAACCGCGCTCAGCTCTCACTGAACCCGGCAAGGTCGAACAACTGCCACCAGGCAAGATAGCTATATTCGGCACTATCAGGGCATTCGTGCAGATCGAAAACGGAGCTATGACGATCACCGCCACTGACCACTCGCTCAGCGCTTACGGATACACCCGCGACTCGATGCAGGCGCTTGTTGATCAGTACAACACCGGAGAGCGCCTAATTGACGCCCCTGACCATAAGGAGAGTGACAATGTTTACTAAATTTTTTCCCCTGATTTTTCCCGCGCCTGTACTTGAGCAAGTACGGCAACGGCTTGCGGTTGCTGATAAGCAAGTGATTGATGAAACCATCACCGGATTTACTTACGCAATGCAGGCTATTGGATATACCCCTTCATTGCATCCGGCAGGTTGCCTTATTCTGTCTGAATGTCAGAACTGCAAAAGCTCATACGCAACGCGTTATGAAATGAAACATCACTTCTACTTTGCCTGCCCACACTGCCAGACCATAACAAAAGGAATTTTCAAGGCCGCTATCTGGAACCAGCGCGAGGAAAACCGACTCTTAACCACGAAGGGTGAGGAATTCTGGCACTCCGAGGGGCACACGGTTTATGATCGTAAACACAGACAATCCTATGAAGTGGATGAACGCGGAAACCTGACGCAGGATGATATTCCAGACTACGTACTTGGGCGCATCGATACCGCTCAACTGGAAGATGCAGAACGCCGCCGGTTAGCCTGGATTGAAAGCGCCGACTGATTCAGAAGCAGATAAACGCCAGAATTTATATTTACATATTGTGAATTTATTCTGGTGTTTTTTTATGTGTCCGATTATAATTATTACCAGAAACAGGGCATTACGCCCACGCGGACACCCGCCGTAATCCGGGATGGAGTAGCAGTCATGGTTGAAGCTCGTAGTTGCGTAGCTGTATCCGTATTTTCCAGAAATGGCGTCAAAGCCCTTCATTTTTCCGGTATTCCAAAACTGTCAGGGCATAAAGGCACGCTCAATTTTCCATTTGATGAAAACGTCAGCCTGTTTACACAGGTCGAAAAAATCATGCTGGCAAACAATATGTGCCACAACGTCACCCGCGTAGACCCTCTGCGCCACAACGAAACGGAAAGCGTGTATTCCGTCACCTTTAACCGCCGCCTGCTGAAAAGCACCGTCAGGAAATAATGTTTCACCTGCCGGGCTGATGCCCGGCACTATGCAGCACCGTTCACCATAACCGGGTATCACGCCCAAACGGACACCCGCCGTCATCCGGGAAGGAGCAACAACAATGGTTGGCACACCTGAAGAAGTTCTGGCTTACCTGCAACAGGTTTACCCTGACACCGTGATTTCAGTTATCGTTTGGACGCGCAGCGAAGTACGCGACGTGGCAGAACGCCACGGTTACACGCTTACGGATGAGGAAGCTGACTCCGTTCTGTACGATCTGGCGCACAATGAAAATCATGAATATGGCGAAAATGAACAATCAGCCTACGGCTACATTTGCGCCCTGAAAAACGTCGAACCGGAAAACTTTATATGCCCCTGACCTACATTACGGATCTCAAAGCAGGCGAACGCGATATCCTTACGCCGCTGAAACACTATCCACTTGTGATCCGCTCGCTCGATGGCGAAACTCTGCATACGCAGGCTGCGCCTGTTCAGGGATGGACTCACGACACCCTTACGGCGGTACAGCCACAGGGTGTGAATAATGGGGCGGAAGCGTACCTGAATGCACACTGGATAGGCTCGACTGAAGTTTGATGATAACCCCGCGCTGCGGGGTTTTCTTTTCACAGGGCAATGAAGACCGGGCTTTACCCGGTCTGCTGTATGGCATGCCCCTGTCGGGGACGGCCTGCGCTTTGCGTGATTTTGCGCATGCGCAAAATCATCCTTCGGACGGACGGCCTCATGCAGGTGCATACCAGACATATTATTCCGGCTGTAGTATCATAAAATTATTGGCCGTTACTATTGGTCTGCAAAAGTAGGAGTGAATTATGAGAAAAGTATCTGTGTTTACTAACGGCAATAACCGAGCGATAAGAATACCGCGTGATATGGATTTTGAAGGCGTGCGCGAATTAGTAATCTCCAGAGAGGGAGATACCATTACACTCAGGCCAGTGCGTCCTAGCTGGGAAAGTTTGAAAGACGTTGAAAAAGCAGACCCTGATTTTCTCGTTGACCGTGATCCTGTGATAGAAGACAAAGATTAAATCCCTCTTTTCTCGGCCACATTCTATCCTCTTCTGGTTACTTCAGAACGATCCATTCCCCGCTGTCACTCCGAACATTAGCCCGATTACGGGCTAATTTGTAGAGCCATGCAATGCATTTGCATTGTGCAATGCATTTGCATTATAATGTCTTTGCTCATAGGAGCACGCAGTAATGCGACTTAACTCGTAAGACCCAGCGGCTTAGCAAACCGATAGCTCTGTAGTATTCGAGACTGGGTATAACCATGAACTTTTCTCGGCGGGTTAGCCACCCGCAGCCTTGTTAAAGAGGTATGGGAGATAAAGGGGGTTCATTCAATGGCTACTCAAATGTTAAATAGTGCGGACGTGTCACTGCGCGCTGAGTCTCGGCTCACCGAACGCAGCCAGACTACGATTCCGGCAGCAATACGCGATGCTTTGCATCTCAAGCCAGGTGAGTCCATTCACTATACCTTGCTTGCGGGCGGTAAAGTCATCATGTCTAAAAAGGAAGAAGAACAGGACGATCCAGTTGTTCCACAGTTCCTGGCTTTTCTGGAAAACGACATGAAGAAAAACCCTCAGAATATTGCCCCTGTTCCGGCTCTGTTCTGGGAAAGCATCAAAGCTTTGACTGCTGGAGTTGAAGTTGATTTAGACGCGCCGCTTACCGATGACTAAAAATTAAAGGGCGGTGGCAAATGGAATACTTAGAATTAAATGGTTGGAAAATCTGCTTTCACAAATGCTTTTTAGACCAGATTGCGGAGCTTGCGCAGAAGGTTGCTGAGTTAAAAGCAGCAAAACCCAACGAATACCATAAGAAAAAAGAAACAAAACTCCTGATTGCGATTGAGCGAGTGATTGAGGAATGGATTGCTTCAGATCCGCTCAATCCACAGTACCGCCAGGGCGACACTTTAGGCGACGAGTACAAACACTGGTTCCGGGTAAAATTTTTGCAGCAGTTCCGCTTGTTTTACCGTTGCAGTCAGGAGCACAAAACCATCATTATCGGTTGGGTTAATGATTTCGATACGCTCCGCGCTTACGGCTCTAAAACGGATGCATATAAAGTGTTTGCGGAAATGCTGAAAGCAGGTACTCCACCGGATGACTGGAACACACTTCTCAACGCGGCAAAAAAAGCCACGGCCACAAACACTATTCCAGGATTTCTCACCAGGCAACCCTAATTTATAACCCTTGCGGGGTCGTTCTCCGGCGCTGCCGGAGAACCGGGCTGTCGTGCTGCGCATCGAGCCGCTGCGCGTCTCTCCCCTTCGGGCTTCCATCCCTCGCCCAGGTCAACGGCATCGCTTCAGGTGGCCTGACGGCCACCGCGCTTCCACCGTTCGCCGCTGGCGAACTCCGGGGAAGTGGTGCAGCCATGAGCGCCGTGTATGTCTGCGGGGCTTGCTGAAGGTCAACGGCGGTCTTACATGGGGGATGGCTCCCTGCGGGAACCCTCCCCCATCCGGCAGGGTATCGGGGGGAGAGCCGTCAAGGATAAAAATCGGAACCCTGAAGGGACCCCCGATTTTTTCCTGGACGGTGCAGCAGCTGCGCGGGGACGTGGCAAAAAAATAAATTCACAATATGTGAATATTGCTGGATGAACCGGGCCGGATTTACTATAATAATTAACAGAAACAGGGCATTAAGCCCAAGCGGACACCCGCCGTTATCCGGGAAGGAGTATTTTATGTCCACACAAAATTCACTCAACACCCGTAACATGCTGGCTCGCAATATTTATGTGGGTTTACAGATTTTACTGGATGGTAAATTCTTCACAGTTACCCAAGTGGAAAAGGGTGAATACTGCGGCCAGGAAGTCATTGAAATTGACTTTGAGTGGCCTGAAAACTGTGATGTCCTTCATGCTGGTTTTTATACCCCAGGTGAAGTGGTAAAAGTGCATTCATCCTCTAACCAGGTTCTTTGTATCTAATCCATAGAAAAGGCCGTTAAGTCGGCCTTGATTTGTATTACGTCACGGGCATTACGCCCAAACGGACACCCGCCGTTATCCGGGAGGATCACCGATATGAACACTTCTGCCGTAAAATTTCTTCCTTCACTCTATGAACCCGGCGTTTCTGTTCGGGAAGATATCGCCCGTAATCTACTGAAAATCGTTGCTTATGGCCGCATGGCATATAAGGAAATTGATAGCCGTTTAGATTATTACTACCTCGATGGCTTTGTAGAAATAACTGGTATTACAGATATTACGTCTGCCGTATTGCTTGCCGACCATCTTTATAAAAATAATGCCTGGCAATACCGTAACCCCAACATTGATTACTCATGTGAGTTTTTTGACAGTGAGGACGGTGGCCCTCAGTCATTCAATTTTCAGTATCTCGAAATACTCGACCGTCATGGAAAACGGGTAATGAGCGCCAGTCATAACTGGAAGAAAGCCGCTTTACAATGGGAAACCTGTATTATCTCGGAGCCACGTAAAACAGCTGCCATCGAAGAATTGAAAGCCATCGCGGATCAAGCGTCAGAAGAAAGACGCGGAGACAACTATGATTCAGCCCGGAGGCTCGATCTCCAGTATGAGAAACTCCTGACCCGTTTTGTGACCTCCAGTTATAACCGGCAAGCTATTTGTGAAGAACTGGAAAATTCTTCCGCTATGACCCAGCAGGCGACAAGTCTGCGTCTGTCTATTGCGCTGGCAAAGTCCAGCCTGACCTGCAACTCATTGCCATTCTAATCGACCTGCCCGGCCAGGCCGGGCATACGCTTTGATGGGCGTATGATGAAGCGCAGAGCAACTATTAAAATAATTCACATTATGTAAATTATCTGTGTGAAATGGCAGTGAGTTAAGGTATAATTATCCGCAGAAACAGGGTATTACGCCCAAACGGACACCCGCCGTAATCCGGGATGGAGTAACAGTATGACTACCGCCATTAATCCAGAAATTGTCTGCGAATTTGCCTCATCAAGCGAGGTTATCCCCTCGATTTCCATCGAAAACATTCTGACACGCGCGGCTTATGCGATGACCACCTTTTCGGATGGTCTGGCAAAGCTTCGCGAAGCACAGCAGCTAATGAAGGACACCACAGATGACAAAATGTATGGCTATATTGAAGTAGTTCGAAATGGCCTGGGCGGTTCAAGCGATGACGCAACAATCAAGCGCATGAAACGTCTGCTTGATGCGGGGATCTGGTCTCGCCTGATGAATGAAACCGGCATGAAAACCCTCATGAGTCATAAGCAGATTGACGATTGGGAAAAGCAGCTCGATACGGAAAACATGCCGGAAGCAACGCTTGATAATATTCTTTCTTCCTTCCGCGCATTAAACCAGGACAAAGGGCAGATTTTTGAGCAGGGAGTGACGGATGTATTTAAAAAATTATCCTGGGATTACAAAACTAACTGCCCGTGCAAAATCGGCAAAAAAATCATTGTTAATAGTATGGTTGGTTCATCGTACAGCAAAAACTGTTATTACGTGACGGATGAGGGCCGGAATAAACTCAATGATCTGGAAAAAATGATGAGCATTCTCGATGGTCGTAACGTTCCCGATCACCGCATAGCAGCAGGCGCACTATTTTATGATTTCACCCGCGAAAATATGTGGAACGGTGAAAACTTCGAACATGAATACTTCACGGTAAAATATTTCAAAGCCCGAACCGGTCACATCATTTTCAAACGTATGGATCTGGTTGATAAGCTTAATGACATTATCAGCCGGCAATATGGTACGGTGCTCCCGTCACGCGTATAACCCCTGGCGCCGCCAGTATCAGGCGGCATTTTACCCTCAAATTATTATTTACATATTGTGAATTTTAGGTGTAATTAAATACGCAATAAGCTATAATAATTCTATTAAACAGGGCATTACGCCAAAACGGACACCCGCCGTTATTCGGGATGGAATACGCTCATGAATCTGATTTCCCGCCTTACTGATGCTCTCAACACGAAAATTGCTGAACTGGTTGATATCCGTCAAAAGCAGCAGGCGCGGATTCTGAAAGCTTTTTCAGACCTTAACAACGGGATTGAACCTAACGAAGATCGTAACGGTCGCCTGCATGCCCCATGTGACGGTTACGAACACTTTGAAACCGGCGAGCTGTATGGCAAGGGCCAGTTTATCGTAATGCCTGAATATGATGACTGGTATTCACCGGCGAGCTATCCGGCCAAATCCTATGATCCTAATACCCGCTTTAAAGGCTTAACGGCTGACTATCAGGAAACAGTTAAACTGATGGAGTCGTTTGGTCTGCGCGTTAAAACCGGACGTCGCTGGCATGAAAACGGCCATGAATATTGTTATTTTACGGTCACAGGACATAAACCGCTTATCGGCGCTATTGCGAAGACGGTCGAAGCAATCCAGGCGGAACAGCGTGAGCACGAAAAGCAATATAAGGGTGTAGCACCTGCCGGAAAGGTCACCGTAAAAGCAACGATAAAAGGCGTGAAAATGGTCGAGTCTGGTTTTGGCCACAGTATTCGCCTGATTCCGAAAATGATTATCACGCTTGAGAACGGAGCCACGGCTTATGGAACAATGCCAAAAGTTCTGGTCGACCAGGATGCGAAAGCCGGTCATGCGTTTACGCTAAAAGCCACCTTTAAGCAGGATAAAAACGACAGTACACACGCCTATTTTACCCGCCCTTCGGTTTGCTGAACGATGGGGGAAACATGCTAGAACGTGCACTAAACCGGGCTGCGATGAGCGTTTCTTTCGGGATGGAAGCCGCAGACCACTACGGCGAACCCTACCCAGTAATACAGGAAATTCAAGACTGGCTTAAGGGATTTTGCGAAGCACTATTCAGATCCCGATAATTCATGGCCTGCTAATCCGGGCTTTTATTCAGCCCGGCAAATGAAGACCGGGCTTCACCCGGTCTGCTGTATGGCATGCCCCTCACGGGTACGGCCTGCGCTTTGCGTGATTTTGCGCATGCGCAAAATCATCCTTCGGACGGACGGCCTCATGCGAACGTCAACACCCGCGCCGGTTGCCTGCGGCAACCGCCGTCTTTACGCACTGCTGATCGCCTTGCCGCTTCGCTTCAGTAGTGAATGTTTCGCTGGTAATCGTAATTCTCCTGCTGCTGTGAATTTTCCTTTTCGTTACATGTAACGGGAATGATTTTTTGCAGGGTCGTTCCCCGGCGCAGCCGGAGAACCGGGCTGTCGTGCTGCGCATCGAGCCGCTGCGCGTCTCTCCCCTTCGGGCTTCCATCCCTCGCCCAGGTCAACGGCATCGCTTCAGGTGGCCTGACGGCCAC